>NZ_DCEA01000064.1:40333-42549 GCF_002316705.1 Syntrophomonas sp. UBA1041 | reverse complement strand
GGTTTCATTTCTTTAGGCACGCACTTCCACTCCTTCCTGCATAGATGCTTCAGCCATTTCTTTTCCCATTTGCAGTGCTTTGAAATTCAATTCTTTAAGATTCGGATCCTTCTCAAACTTATAGGCCAATTTGTGTATCAGGGCTTCTTTGGCGGCCTCGAATGACACGATTTTAGTCAGCCCGATGGCCGCCCCCATTATAATGATATTAAATACCCGGGGATGCAGCTTATTATTCGCAATTTCGATGGCAGGTATGCCAATAACCTTCTTGGCTTTTTCCGGGAATTCAGCTTCGGGTATCGGATAACTGTTGTCATACATAAAAATGGTATTTTCGTCAGAGTATCCTGCTGTACGGCCGATAGCCCGTTCACTGAGGGCTATGACCACATCGGCTTTATTGAATTTGGGAGCGCCGATGCGCCGGTCACTGAATTGAAGGAAAGCGATGGATACGCCGCCCCTTTGCTCCAGTCCAAAGTTGGGAATGTAAATGGTTTGCATGTTTTGATTATAAGCTGCTTCCGCCATTATCTCGGCAATAGATTGAACCCCTTGCCCGCCTTCTCCGGCCAGGGCGATCTTAATTAAGGACATTTATTTATCCCCCTTTCCCAGAGGATTCTTTAACTCCCCGACCGGGAAGTATTTCTCCATTTCATCTTCAAGAAAATGTAAGGTTTGTTGCGCATTGGTCCTCCAGTTGGTGGGACAGGTAGATAAGACCTCAACAAATGAAAAGCCATGGCCTTCGATTTGATTGCGCAGGGCATTCTTGATGAAGCGTTTCAACTGGCGATAGTTGGATACGGTAGCCCTGGCGATATAGGCGTCATCCTGGGTCAATGCATTGAGAAACTCCGGTCCTTTGGTGGGATATCCGGTAACATCGGTGTCCCTGCCATAAGGTGTAGTCTCGGTTTTCTGGCCGGGCAGGGTGGTAGGAGCCATTTGACCGCCGGTCATACCGTAGTTGGTGTTGTTAACCAGTATCAATGTGACTTTTTCATTGCGCACCGCTGCATTGAGCAAATGCTGGGAACCGATAGAGTACCCGCCGCCGTCGCCCATATAACCTATTGTGACCAATTCTGGACGACTGCGTTTGATGCCGACCATAACCGGTGTGGTCCGGCCATGATGGGTTTGGGTGCTGTCACAATTAAAAAAATTCCAGGATAACAGCGAGCATCCTATATCACAACCAAAGATGGTTTTATCTTGTATGTTCAGTTCGTCGATGACCTCGCCCAGGGCTTTCAAAACGATACCGTGCCCGCATCCCGGGCAAAACTTATGCGGTTTGGACGGTAAATACCATGATTTTGGAACTGCTGGTGATACGGTCATTTTGAAATTAACCCCCTTCCTTATAAAATACTTTTAACTTTATTCATGATGTCATAATCGATAATTCCTACGCCTGGCATGAATAATCCTTCGATAGGTATGGTTTCACCATAGATCTCCTGACGGATAAGCCGGTACAGTTGCCCGTAGGCCGATTCCGCCACCAGCATCTTTTTGGCACCGCTTTTAGCGATGGCATCCCGCAATTGCTGCTGAGGAAAAGGACGCAAGGTGATAGGCCTGAAATAGCCCGCTTTTATTCCCTGTGCGCGCAGGGCTTTCACCGCGTCATCGGCCGCCCTGGATACCACTCCATGGGAGATGATGAGGATATCGGCATCCTCACATTCCTTTTCTTCATACTCAATTATCTCTGGAGCGATGCGCTCATAGTCTTCGGCATGTTGCAGAACTACATCATATAATTCTTCTTCCAGGCTGTAAATGTTGCACAGATGTTCGGCTTCCCGGTCTACTCCAATACTTCCCGCCTTGCCTATAAGCGGATAGGGGGAAACCATTTCAATACCCCGGTCCTGGGGTTCGTATATGGTTAAAGGCTCCCTCATTTTGGCCTGATATCCATCCCCAAGAATAAACGTGGGGAATCTGTATTTCCAGGCTACGTTGAACCCCTTAATTACGTAATCGAATATCTCCTGATGGGTAGCGGTGGAGTAAACCATACGGTTGCCTTCTCCGTTGCCGCCGAAAGTAGTCAGGGTAACCTCTTGTTGGGAATAGACCACGGTGCCGGATGAAGGGCCGCCGCGCTGTTGAATTATCGCCACCAGGGGCAGACGCATGGCCTCTGCCATGCCGAAAGGTTCCTGCATCAGTACATTGCCGGGGCCTGCGGTGGC
>NZ_DCEA01000064.1:22195-40022 GCF_002316705.1 Syntrophomonas sp. UBA1041 | reverse complement strand
AAGAATTCACGACCATATTTGGGGGCCAAGCGGGTCCAGTAGTGCATAACCTCGTTTTGTGGAGTAATGGGATATCCAAACATGACCTCTGCCCCTGCAGCCAGAGCAGCCCAGGTCACAATCTCATTACCGGTCATAAACGCTTTTTTGCTTTCTCCAATTGTTGCCTGCATGTTGTCTTAAGCACCTCCCATTCTAAATCAGATGTGGCTTCTTCATTTCCACATAGCGCCGGGCATATACCTCTTAATGTATTTGACCGGCACAGGGAATCGTTCGCCGGGGACTTCATCCCTCAATTTCTCATCAACTGCTACATAATCCACCGGCAGGCCCATTTGCTGGGCAACTGAAAAAACGATTCGGTTTGCATTCAACACTAGTTCTGCGTCAGTCTCATCTCCTAAATGGCTGTTGGCGATAACCGCATCAACACGCCCCAGATTATGCAGGTATTCTACGATCCTATCCTGAGAGTTAGTCATTGGCCGCAGGGCATTAATTACTGCCAGGATTCTTAAGTGCGGCGATTCATAAGCGCCCTCTACCAGATTAAGGGTCTGAGCGCCCATAACGCCGTAACCCACATCTAAAATAATATCCCCTTCGCGCCATAAGGCCCACCTGGCCTGCGGGGTCAACATCGCCCCGGTCTCACCCAGACCGAAGGCATCCTCACTGGATAAGCCAATCACTTCCAACCCTTTTTCCTCTAACAGCCTTTTTAAAGGCCTCAAGGTATAAAACGGTTCAACGGTGTCGAGATCAACGAGAACCACTCGGTGCTCCTGCTGTTTCAGTTCCAGTGCACGATTGATGGCCAATTCGCTCTTGCCGCTGGCGTATTCTCCTATGTAAGCTTCGACTATTCTGTCAATCTGGGAATGAAACCGGAACACCTCCTAACAAGTAATAGTATAAGTATAAAGTAGGGGTAATTGTGCGTCAATAATTTCTATTTGCTCACAAATAATACACACATTGAGCAATATATGTTATCCCTTAATTTTGGCCTTTTTAACGGAGCTTTTATATTATGCCCCAATCCGCACTTTCTACCTAGACCGAGCCAAGGCCATAAAAAAAGGGCTGTTTGCCAGCCTCTATGAACCCCAGGTAATATACGCTATTTATTTAAGCAGATATTGAAAAGCGACCAGCAACAATACTCCAGGTACACCTAAAAAACCAGCGATCAGAATAGTGATGATATTTATAGGTATAAAAAAGGCAAAGTAACTGGCCAGATAGTTGAATATCATCAATAAAACCAATCCTACTACCGAGTTTAATGCCAGCTTCCACAACAGTTGAATCGGCTTTAAAAACATCTTCAGCACAAAATAGAGAATCACCACAACCACAATCGCCGCAATTGCAACATTAATACCGGGCATATCGCTACCCCCTGCCATCCATATTAGGTTTATTGTCTTTGGTTTTGCCAGATTGTTGCTTGGCTTGCTTGATCAGGAAATCATATCGCTTTTCAGCTGCTTTCAGGTTAAAAACTGCACATTCAATCATATCCGGATCCTCCGCCCGGGAAAACATATTATAGGCCAAATCCAGTTCCTGTTTGGCCAGTTCAAGCATCTGTTCCTGCCCGTATGCATCGCTGGCAGGCTCCTCTTTCATACAGATGTATTCTTTGGTTTTCGCCCATATTTTGCTGGCTAATCCCATCGAATCCCTCCTGGCAGTGCTTAAGAGCGCTTTTTACTTCCATCTTATGCCAGGAGCCGGTTCAATATGTCAGATTTCTTTACGGCCTTCTATGGCCTTGCGCAGGGTGATTTCATCGGTATATTCGATGTCGCCGCCAACGGGCAGACCATGGGCCAGGCGCGTGATGCGGACCGGAAAGGGAGCTGTCAGCCCAGCGATGTACCGTGCCAGGACCTCGCCGTCTATATCGGGATTCAATGCCAGGATCAACTCTCTAACCCCCCCCCCGGAAATTTTGGAAAGCAGCGCAGAAAAATCGAGATCTTCCAGGCTGCGGTCGCCCATGAGCTTAAATTCTTTATTAATGACATAGTATTGCCCTCGATACCCGCTGCGCTCAATGGCCATTACATCGCTGGCTTCCTCGGCGACACACAACAAGGTTGTATCCCGGGTCAAGTCCCGGCAAATTACGCAGGGATCAGATTCGGTCAAATACCCGCACTGACTGCAAGGCCTGACGGTGGTGCGTGCCTGAATTATGGCTTCTGCCAATGCCCGGGCCTGCGGTTCAGGCGTCTTTAACAGGTGCAAAGCCAGTCTTTGGGCTGTCTTAGGGCCTATAGTGGGTAGTTTCTGCAGTTGTTCGATCAAGTTTTCCAGAGAACGGGTCAATCTCATGATAAGTCATCCATTCATACAGCTTCTGGTGAGTTATGCCAATTATAACCCGGGGATGTTAAATCCTCCGGTAATTTTGGCCATCTCGGCGGATACCATATCCTGCGACTGTTTCACCGCTTCATTGACAGCAGCTATTATCATATCTTCCAGCATCTCCACATCATCGGGGTCCACTGCTTCGGGAGCTATTTTAAGACTCAATATCTCTTGCTTTCCGTTGACCCGAACTGTAACCGCTCCGCCTCCCGAGGTCACAACCATTTCCCTCTGGCGCAGTTCTTCCTGCATCTGCACGATCTGCTCCTGAACTTTGCGGGCTTCTTTCATCATCTTATTCATGTTGGGCCCCATGGGATTGAACTTCATCCTTATTCCTCCTTATTCCTTGACTTCTACAATATCTTCGCCAAACAATTCCAGGGCTCTTTTTACTACCGGGTCCTGGGCGGAATCCTCCTCAAGGAACACCAGACTGACAGACGCAGAGCGTCCCCAAAGCTCTTTAGCGGATTCCTCGAGTATATTCTTATTGGCGCTTTCTTCCAGCTTTTCTTTGTGAAATTTATAGGCTTTTTTAAAACCGATTGTTATTGCCTGATCTTTATGCTCGAGCAGTTTCCCCTGAGCCAGGAGCGCATGCGTGGGTATCTTCTTTTCTTTCACTGCGGCTAATAGTCTGGCCCATGCCTGCTGTGTGGTTTTGCCGTCGCCCCCGTTCGGAGATTCCGCAGCTTTACTCTGGGTCTTGGTCCCATCTGCTGATGCGTTTTGCGCCGGCTTTGTGACCGATACCGGGGCTTTGGTTCTGACTGTTCGCGGGGGCCTGGCGTCAGCCGACGGCTTTTGCTCCGCCCCCAGGGCCACCAATTCCAAGAACGCCATTTCCAATTGAAAGCGGTTGCCCTCACTGAAACGCAAACGGTCAGCCCCGGCCATTAACGTATTTAAGGCTTTCATCACCTGCGCAGGTTCAATCTTCTCCCGTAAATTATCCAGGTAGGGCCGGGCTGAATCTGTAACCACGGCCAGTTCCGCTTCTGTTCCCAACAGGGAATAGACCAGGAGGTCGCGCAAATACAATACTGCTTCACGGGCAATCTGCTGCGCTTCCTTGCCTTCCTGCAGGGCCTGTCCCAGCATTTCTATAACCGCACCCACATCCCGGGCAAAAATGGCTTCCATTAAACGGCTCAGGTACAAGTCGTCCACCAATCCCAGTACATCCAATACAGCCTGCTTATCAATTTCCGTTCCCTTGTAAGAATAGATCTGATCTAAAGAGCTTAAAGCATCCCTCAGCCCGCCGTTGGCCCGCCGGGCAATCAATTCCAGGCCTTCTGCAGACACCTTCATTTTATTACTCAATGCTACTTGCCTGAGGCGTTCCACAATCTCTTCCGCTGTGAGGCGGCGGAAATGATAGCTCTGGCACCGGGAAAGAATGGTGGCCGGTATCTTTTGCAGTTCAGTGGTAGCCAGGATGAATATTACCGAATCGGGGGGTTCTTCCAGGGTTTTTAACAAGGCATTAAAGGCCTCCGTTGTCAGCATATGTACTTCATCGATTATATAAACCTTCTTTTTTCCCTGGGCCGGCAGCATGCGGACTTTTTCCCGCAAGTCCCGAATCTCATCTATGCCCCGATTAGAGGCGGCGTCTATTTCTATAACATCCATGAAGTTGCCCTGCAGAATGTCCGCACAGGAAGGGCACTGATTGCAGGGTTCCCCTTCTTCAGGACGGCTGCAGTTTACCGCCCGGGCAACTATTTTGGCTATACTGGTCTTGCCGGTTCCTCTTGGCCCCGAAAAAAGGTAGGCATGGGAAACACGCCCCTGCTGGAGTGCATTCTGCAAAGCCTTGACGGTTTTCTCCTGACCGACTACTTCCGAGAAATTCTGCGGGCGCCAGGCTCTATATAAGGCCATATAGGACATGGATTTCAACTCCTTCCCGGCAAATGCCACCATCTATGAGTCCATTATCAAGTAGATTCTCGATAACCTAGCGGTTTCCTGCTGAAAAACCAAAAACAGCAGGTTTCGTCCTGCCGTCAAAATGATTTGCATATAAATTAATAACGCCGTGCACCTGGCCTCGAATATACTCTCCAAGCGTTACTACAGTAGTTAACTCCACCCAGGCTTCCCTTCGTCACATAAGATGAATCCCTTAGTGCTGCTTCCTTCCGGACCTGACACAGTTCAAGATGTCTCATTGCGAAGGACCCAGATTTCGACGTCACTTGTTGCAGTCAGACCTCACAGAATATACCCTCGGCTCAGGAATTCGACCCTGCTATAGCGGGTTGCAGGTTACAGGGCACCGCTAATTCCCCATCTAGCACGGCAAATCTATAAAGAGGCTTTAAACCCAGCCCTTTTCATCTAATTACAGCCTCACATGGTGGGGCAGGTTCAAATTATAACATGAAAATGACGTAATAGCAATTTCGTCCTCCTGGCCAAATTTTGGCCCGATCCGTGCGCATGCCCTTCTACCGATAAACCCTTTTCTTGAGCGGATTGGATCAATTCCGCCACTGCCGGCGATCCGTACAATACACCGGGATAGTTCATCATTTCGGCCAAGGCGGGGCAATCGGGGTATAACTGCAGAGCTTGTTCCAATTCAGCCAGGCCCACCTCTCCACCGCTGGTTTCCATGCAGGTAGCCGGTACACATGGAGGGACCTGCCAGAAAAACTCGACCGGAAGCCCCTGGGAGGACTTTAACATATAGCGCCAGCCATCCATTCCCATCACATTGACGATTTCATGCGGATCGGCCAGAACTGCAGTAGTTCCAGGGGGCCGTAGCATAAGCGAAAGATGCCGGGGTAAGCATGGTGCTCTCGATGTGGATATGACTGTCGATGAAACCGGGGAGAATATAGCGGCCTTTTAAATCTATGACCTGCCTGCCCTCTTGATAGTCTCCTACCCCGGCAATATGAGAGCCGCAAATGGCCACATTGGCCTGTCGCAGTTCACCGTTAAAAACGCTCAAGACCTGGCCGTTGATAAGCAGAACATCTGCCGCTGCCTGGCCCAGAGCGGTTAATCTCATTTTTTCAAAATCTTTTGATACCGGCATGACTTATTCTCCCTCAGACCCCGGTAATTGGGATCAACTAATCCGTCAGCGCTCTTCCCTGTCATAAGGCAGCCCTAGGGCTGCCGGCGGTCCGGCCTCCTGTGCCCGTCTCTGTACGGCTGCGATCAAGACCAGGATCGTCAGGACATAGGGCAGCATCTGTAAAAACAGCGGGGAGATAGTAACCCCGATGGTTTGAAGTCGAAAGGTCAAGGCCTCAACCCCGCCGAATAGATACGCTCCCGCCATGACCCAAAGCGGGTTCCACATGCCGAAAATAACCAATGCCAGGGCAATCCAGCCTCGCCCTGAGGTCATGTTTTCCATCCATGCCGGGGCAAAGGCCAGGGATAGATAGGCTCCACCCAAACCGGCCAGGGCACCGCCCAGGAAAGTATTTAAGTAGCGCATCCGAGCTACGTTAATGCCGTTGGCGTCAGCTGCAGCAGGGTCTTCCCCGGTGGCGCGCAAAGCCAGGCCCCATGAGCTTTTATAGAGCAAAAGATATAATACCGGCACCAGGATAAAACTCAGGTAGACCAGGGCGTCCTGTTGAAACAGCACCCTGCCAATACCTGGAATTTCCGAAAGGCCGGGGATTGGAAAAGCAGCGAAACGATCTGTCAGCGGAGTGCCGACATAGCCTTTGCCAATAAAGGCGCTTAAACCGCTGCCGAAGATAGTCAGAGCCAGTCCGCTCACTACCTGGTTGCCGCGCAGGGTTATGCAGATCAAGGCATGGATTAAGGCCATCAGACCCCCGGCCAGCAGCGCCGCTGCGATTCCCCACCAGTTATTGCCGGTCAATACCGTAACCAGAAAACCTGATACAGCCCCCATCAGCATCATGCCTTCCACACCCAGATTCATTATCCCGGAACGCTCCGCCAGCATCTCCCCGGAGGCTGCCAACAAAAGCGGGGTTCCGGCTTGAACCGCTGCGGCCAGGAACTCAACCATCATGATACTGCTCATCCCTCAACCTCACTTTTATCATTTCTGGCCAGGCGATGACTGAGAAACACCTCTCCGCCTAAAAGGAAGAAAAGCACTAATCCCTGAAGAATCAGGGCAATTGATACCGGCACCCCCTCGGTCTGAATGCTGTAGCCCCCCACCAGCATGCCTCCGAACAAGACTGCTACCGGCACGATAGCCAGGGGGTTCAGGCGTCCCAACCAGGCCACAATTATGGCGCTATATCCATAACCCGGAGACAATCCATGCTGCAGCCGGTGGGTGATGCCAGCGACCTCAAACACCCCGGCAAGCGCCGCTAATGCACCGCTTAATGCCATAACCAGTACGATGTTTCGCGAAATATTCATTCCCGCATAACGGGCCGCATCCCAGCTTTCCCCGATTACCCGTATTTCGTAGCCCCAGCGGCTGCGGCGCATTATTACCCACAGGATGACCGCCAATAACAGAGCTGCCAGCAACCCCAAGTGTACTCTTGAATCGCCCCAAGTAGGCAAAGTGGCATTTTCGGTAAAGCGCGGGGTCAGCGGGAAATTCAGGCCTTTGGGGTCCTTCCACGGCCCCAGGACCAGATAATCCACCCAGAGAATTGCCACATAATTTAGCAACAAGGAGCTAAGGGTTTCGTTCACCTGCAGAGAAGCCCGGAGCACTCCGGGTATATAAGCCCACAGGGCTCCGGCCAGCATGCCGGCCAATATCATCGCCGGCAGCAACACCCAGGCCGACCACTGCCCCCAGGCCAAGGCCACCCCGCTGGCAGCGAAAGCCCCCATATAAATCTGACCTTCAGCGCCGATATTCCAAAGCTTCATGCGAAAAGCCAGAGATATGCCCAAGGCGGCCAGCATCAACGGGATGGCTTTGACCAGGGTCTCCGAAAAGCCGTAATAGCTGCCAAAGGCGCTTTTCAGCATGCTCTCATAGACTATCAGCGGAGAATGCCCGTAAAGCCACAACAAGACAGCACCGGCTAGTAGCGATAAAAGCACCGAAAACAACGGTACCATTATGCGTATGCCCATACCGCTCTCTTGCCGTCTGACTAAATGAAAGGGCATTCAAGCAACACTCCTTTTAATCTTTACATGACTAACTGACCGCGGGTGAAGCCTCTTGCGGCCAGTCTATCCCCGCCATCCAGGCGCCCAGCTGATCCATGGCGGCCTCTCCTGTCGGAATCAATGGCGACAGTCTTCCATTATACATCACCGCCACCTTGTCAGCGTGCTGAAGGATTTCTTCCAGATCTTCCATCACCGCCAGTATAGCGGTTCCCTGGCTGCGGGCTTCATCCAGCAGGGCATAAACATGCTCAGCGGCGCCTACGTCCAGGCCGCGGGCTGGATAGGACGCCAGTAATAAGGCTGGCTTGGGCAGCAGTTCTCTGGCCAGCATCAAGCGCTGCAGGTTGCCTCCCGATAGCAAGCGAATCGGACTAATCAAATCGCGGGTCGAAATAGTAAACCTCTCCACCAGGCTCTTTGCCACCTGATCAATATGTTTAGATTTTAATAAGGTCTTAGAACTGTAGGCGGGACTCTGGTAATCGCGCAATATGATATTTTCAGCCACGCCCAAGTTGCCGACCAATCCGGTATGCATCCGGTCTTCCGGAATCATGCGCACGCCTCTTTGCAGCAACTCCCGCACAGTAAGACGGGTGATATCGCTTCCCTGCAAAAAGACCCGCCCGGCAGTTGCCCTTCTCATACCCGCCAGGGCTTGCAGGAGTTCTTCCTGTCCATTGCCGGCCACGCCGGCTATGGCCACCATCTCCCCTTCTCTAGCCTCCAGGTTGATCCCTTTGACCATAAGCTCTCCCCGGTCGCCTGCCACCTGCAACGCTTCCACCTTCAATGCCACCGAACCGTCTTTCTCTAGGAGCTTGCGGTAATTCGTCCGGGTCTCCCGCCCTATCATCGTGCGGGTCAAGCTGCGACTGTCCACCCTGCTAATAGGCAGGCTTTCAACAACCTCGCCTTTGCGCAAGACTGTTACCCGATCAGCTACTGCCATAACCTCATTGAGTTTGTGGGTAATTAAGATCACGGCCCGGCCCTCGTCTGCCATCTGCCTCAGGATTGTAAAAAGCTCCCGGGCCTCCCCGGGGGTCAGCACTGCGGTGGGCTCATCAAGAATCAGCACCTCGCTTTTTCGGTAGAGGGCGCGAAGTATTTCCACCCGCTGTTGTTCTCCCAGCGATAAGCCGCTCACTTTTTTGTCGGGATCCAATTGGAAACCATAATGTGCGATGGTCTTTTCAACTTCCGTTTTAAGCTGTTTTTTTCGTATCCAGAAAGGATAGCGCTTGTCTCCCAATATAATGTTTTCAGCCACGGTTAAACGCGGAACCAGCATAAAGTGCTGATAAATCATCCCGATGCCTTTAGCCATAGCGTCTTGAGGAGAATTAAACGCTACCGCTTGCCCCTTGAGTATGATCTTACCCTTATCGGGGCGATACATGCCCGCCAGAATACTCATTAGCGTGGTTTTACCGGCTCCGTTTTCGCCCAGCAAAGCATGAATCTCCCCGGGCAGCAAGCACAGGTCAACACCGCGGTTGGCCTGCACACCGGGGAAGCATTTCCAAATATTCTGCATTTCCACTAAGGCAACTGTCATGATTCAATATTAGAGGCGGCCTTGGGCCGCCTCTTCTCCCTTGGTTTCAACCGGGGCTGTTCTTTATTGTGCAGGAATCGTTCCCACTACCCCTTCAACAAACCAGTTAAGGGCCAGCATATCTTGATCGCTCATGGTCTGGCCGGCTTCAATTTTGATGTTCCCTTGCTGGTCTTTGACAGGGCCTTTAAATACGTCAAATTTCTTTTCCTTGAGACCGGTTTCCTGTGCAGCTACGTTTTGTTTGACATCTGCGGGAACCTTATCGGAAATGGGGGCCAAGGCTACGATGCCGTCTTCCAATCCGCCCCAGTAGTCTCCGCTTTTCCAGGTGCCGTTCTTAACCTGTTCAACTGTTCTGACATAATAGTCTCCCCAGTTGAAAATGGGGGAAGTCAGGTTGGCATTGGGGGCGAAGGGGTGCATGTCACTGTCGCAGCCAATGGCCAAAACGCCCTTTTCTTCGGCAGCTTGTTGGGCCGCATAGCTGTCTTGATGCTGCGTAATCAAATCGCAGCCGTCCTCTATCAGACTTAAAGCCGCCTGTTTCTCCTTGGCCGGATCATACCAGGTATTGGTCCAGACTACTTTTACTGTAGCGCTGGGGTTTACTTCCCGTACCCCTACCGTAAAAGCATTGATACAGCGTATCACCTCAGGGATCGGATAGGCTGCCACATAGCCGATTTCGTTGCTTTTGGTCATCTTGCCTGCCACCAGGCCGCTCAAATAACGGGGCTGATAATCCCGCCCAAAGTAAGTGCCTACGTTGGCATCCCGTTTGTAGCCGGAGCAGTGCATAAAGACCACATCCGGATACTTGGGCGCTACTTGGATGACGCTGTCCATAAAACCATAGCTGGTGGCGAATATCACTTTACAGCCCTTCTGCGCCAGCTCATTTAAAGCCCGTTCCGCATCGGCGCCCTCGCTCACGCTTTCTTGAAAAATGGTTTTCACGTAAGGCAGTTTCTCTTCCAGATATTTTCGGCCTTGATCGTGAGCATAGGTCCAACCCGCATCACCGGGGGGGCCCACATAGATAAAGCCCACCAGCAACTCCTGTCCTGCAGCCGGCGGGGCCGTCTGAGACTCTTCCTTTTTGTCTGCACAGCCTGCCACAACCGTTAACATAAAGACCAGCAGCAGCATTAGGGCCAGATTTTTCCTAGTAGGTCTCTTCACGGTTCAACCTCCTTCAAATCATAGTTTTAGTATCCAACTGGGGCAGCATACATGGAGTTATTAATTCTTGGTTTACTTGCACAATTCCTCCAGTAATTTCGATTATTCGTCAATAAATAATCTATATCCGCATTAACGGCTTTTATCAAATGCAACTCCTCAATTTGTGCAAGCAGGTTCATTTTGTTAAATATTTTCCCGCTCCGTATAGTGAGTGTGCAGGAATTTGATCGCTTTATCTTGATAAGGTTTCCCCAGGAATTCCTTATAAAGCTCCTGCACATACGGATTTTCATGAGACTTTCTCAGGGTTTTATTCCGGTCTTCATTGTAGATGGCCCTGGTGCGAGCCTTCAATACCTCGATGTCACCGTGGTGATAAGGCTGCCCGCCGCCGCCCACGCAGCCGCCGGGACAAGCCATAATTTCGATAGCGTGGTAGCGGCATGAACCATCCCGGATACTTTCCAGGAGTGTTCTGGCATTTCCCAGCCCGTGAGCAACGGCGATGCGCACATCCATACCATTGATTTTGACAGTAGCCGATTTGATGCCTTTCATACCGCGCAGCTCCTCAAAATCGACCTTCTCCAGAGTGGTTTCGGTCAGCCATTCATAAGCCGTCCTCAAGGTGGCTTCGATTACCCCGCCGGTGGCTCCGAATATTACCGAAGCACCGGTGGACTCACCCAGCGGATTGTCAAATACTTCGTCTTCCAGCACTTTAAAGTCTATAGCGGCTTCTTTGGCCATTTTGGCTAATTCCCGGGTGGTTATGACATAATCAACATTTCTGCTCCCTTTGTTGCTGAGTTCAGGCCGGGCTGCTTCGTATTTTTTGGCCAGACAGGGCATCACCGATACCACTATAAGTCTTTGCGGGTCTATTCCGAATTTCTCACAATAGTAGCTTTTAGCGATGGCGCCGAACATCTCGTGGGGAGATTTGCAACTGGAGGGGATAGCCATCAAATCAGGGAACTGGTGTTCAAAGAACTTGACCCAGGCCGGACAGCAACTGGTCAATATAGGCAGAATGCCATTGTGCTGCAGGCGGTGTACAAACTCTGAGGCTTCTTCAATTATGGTAAGATCCGCCGCAAAATCCGTATCGAATACTCTGTCAAAACCCAATTTCCTGAGCAGGGCTACCATTTTGCCGGTCACCGCCTGCCCGGGTTCCATGCCGAACTCTTCGCCCAGGGCTACCCTAACTGCAGGAGCGGTTTGAACAACTACAAATTTATCGGGATTATTGATGGCATCCCAAACCTCACTGACCACACTCATTTCCGAAAGGGCCGCGGTGGGGCATACCGCCACGCATTGACCGCAGAATGTACAGGCGGTTTCCATCATAGGCAATCCAAAGGGGGGTTTGATAATGGTCTCAAAACCTCTGCCCACAGCTGAGAGTACGCCGCAGGTTTGGAAGTCGTTGCACATAATTTCGCATCTCCGGCAGAGTACGCATTTATCAGGATTTCTCTGAATGGAATTGCTGGAGCAATCTTTTTCATAGCAGGACACAGCCCCTTGGTATTTGAGCTCATTTCTTAAGCCCAGCTTAGCCGCCAGCTGCTGCAGATCACAGTTCTGGTTCTTTTCGCAGACCAAACAGTCCTGGGGATGATCGGACAGCAGGAGTTCCACCGAGGTTCTCCTGGCCCTGATCGCTCTGGGGGTGCTGGTTTTGACCCGCATTCCCTCGGTTATTGTAGTGATACAGGCCGGGGCCAGATTTTTTCTGCCTTCGATTTCCACCATGCATACCCGGCATGAAGCCTCTTTGAAGGCTACTTGGGGATTGTGCAGATCGAGATGACATAGTGTTGGAATATCTACATCAACCAGACGGGCGGCCTGCAATATGGTCAAATCTGCTGGAGCTGACAACTCTACACCATTAATTTCGATTTTTACTTCATTCATAATTTTCTCCTCCCCTAGCGCTTCTCTATGGCGCCAAATTTACATACCGCCATGCAAGAACCGCATTTGATGCACTTATCCTGTATGATACGATGCGGCTTTTTGACTGCGCCTTCGATGCATTGTGCCGGGCATTTTTTCACACAAACCATACAGCCGCTGCACTTTTCGGGATCGATGCAGTATGCTAAAAGAGCCGAACAGCGCCCGGCCTGGCACTTTTTGTCTTGAACATGCCCTACGTACTCCTGGTGGAAGTATTTCAAGGTGCTGAGTATGGGGTTGGGGGAACTCTGTCCCAAGCCGCATAGAGAAGTATCCTTAATGGTTTCGCCAAGCTCTTTGAGCTTGGCAAGATCTTTCAGGCTTCCCTTGCCGCCGGTTATTTTATCCAGCATCTCATAGAGTCGCTTATTGCCTATTCGACAGGGCGTGCATTTCCCGCAGGACTCTTCTACGATAAATTCCAGGTAAAACTTGGCTACATCGACCATGCAGTCATTTTCATCCATGATAATCATGCCGCCCGAACCCATCATAGAGCCAATAGCAGCCAGGCTGTCATAATCTATCGGGGTATCCAAATATACTGCGGGAATACATCCCCCGGACGGTCCCCCGGTCTGAGCCGCCTTAAATGCCTTATCATCGATAATGCCGCCACCCATTTCATATACTATCTCACGCACGGTTATACCCATAGGGACTTCGTACAGACCGACTCTTTTTATTTTTCCAGCCAGGGCGAATACTTTGGTGCCCTTGCTTTGTTCTGTGCCAATTGAGCTAAACCAGTCCGGTCCTTTAAGGATAATGGCGGTGATATTGGCCAGGGTTTCAACATTATTCACCGAAGAAGGCCGGCCCCAAAGGCCGCTTTCCGCCGGAAACGGAGGCTTGTTGCTGGGCTCGCCCCGGTCTCCTTCAATGGAATGAATCAGCGAAGTTTCTTCCCCGCAAACGAAGGCCCCGGCTCCATATTTGATGTCTATATCAAAGTCAAACCCGGTGCCCATAATGTTTTTGCCCAACAACCCGGCCTGTTGGGCCTGCTCAATAGCGATCAAGAGCCTGGCAACCGCCAGAGGGTATTCTGCTCTTATGTATACATAGCCTTGACTGGCTCCAACCGCATGACCCGCAATAGCCATGGCCTCCAGAACACTATGGGGGTCGCCTTCCAGAATGCTTCTGTCCATAAACGCACCGGGGTCGCCCTCATCCGCGTTACAGATGATATACTTCTGATCGTCCCGGGCTAAGGCTGTGGTTTTCCACTTTAAACCTGTGGGGAAACCGCCGCCGCCTCTGCCTCTGAGGCCTGACCCAATCACTTCTTGAATAATCCCCTCCGCTGTTTTTGTGGTGAGACATTGTCCCAAAGCCCGATAGCCTTGTACCGCTATATAGTCTTCAAGGGATTCCGGATCAATTGTGCCGCAGTTCCTCAAAGCAATACGCACCTGCCGGTCGTCAATTCCCGGTTTAGGAATCCGCTGGTGTTCCAGCAGCCGGTTTCCTGCCAGATGAATTCTCACTATTTCCCTGGCGCTATCCTGATCTACATAGCCGTATACTACCGCAGGCTGATGGGGCCGCACCACTTCGAAGGTAGGCTCCGCATAGCAGCTGCCCATACAACCGACCCTAATCAGTTCAACATCTGTAATTTCAAGCTTTTGTATCTCATCCTGCATGGCTGCCATGGAATCCTTGGCCCCGGCAGCTATGCCACAAGTCCCGAATCCGACATATACCCGGGTAACGCCGCTGGGTTTGGAAAGCTCTGCATGAAGCGATTTGAGTTCATCAAAGCTATTTATTCTCCTCATTGCCAAACCTCCCCCTTACTCGTATTTCGCCAGTAAATTGTCAATCTGATCAGGGGTTACCCAACCAAATACTTTGCCGTCAATACTTACTACCGGGGCTAATCCGCAGGCTCCCACGCATCTCAAGGGGTCGATGCTGAATTTGCCGTCTCCGGTGGTCTGACCCGCTTTTACCCTGAGCTTCTCCTCGAGCATCTTAAGAATGCTTTCCGAACCTCTCACAAAACAGGCTGTGCCCATACAGATTTGAATAATATGCTCCCCTTTGGGCCTTTCTGTGAAATAGGAATAAAAGGTCACAACTCCATTTACCTTGGAGCTGGGGATGTTAAGCTTTTTGCCCACATAACTCTGAACTTCTTGCGGCAAATATCCAAAGATGGACTGGGCCTGGTGCAAAACGGAAATTAGTGCGCCTTTGGTATCTTCCAAAGATGAGATGTAACGATCAAGTTGGCTGAATTTTTCTTCTTTCAAAACATTTTTGCAGTCACTGCACATCAGTATCATCCTCCTAAGTAATAAAACAATATATGCACTTTATTTCACAATCTTAAGCCATGTTCTAGTTTAATAGGGTGATAATGCAAACGCAAAGGGCGAAACCGGCTATTTAGGCAAGTCTGTTAAAGCTAGCCAGCCGCAACGACATATTTCGACATATTATGGCCTTGTGAAAAATTTATCTTCCGCTTGCGTGGTTTTTACTTAAAAGCCGCATACTTATTCCCGAAGTAATCTATCTGCCACAGCGGTGCTCTTCTTGCTCTTTGGACTCCACCAATTCGTGCCAAACCAGCAAGTATCTCAAATCAAGTGTCAGAAGCAAAGCTATGCCAAATAATAAATAAACCGGCTTCCAGTATATCTGGAATGCCGGTTTATTAACAATACTCGCGCGGACCGCTCGCAGCAACGAGACCGAGCCGTCTCTTCTGTTTTTGGGGTAATTCCGAGAGCTGGTTTTTGCCTTAAGTCCTATGATCAGATTATCATGGGATTAGTTGGTGAACCACTGCGTAACGTAGATAGACCTGTCCTTCTGGTAGAAGCCCAGACCTACTTTGGAGAAGCTCTTGCTGAGTATATTGGCGCGATGGCCGGATGAATTCATAAAGGCATTGTGGGCCCCTTTAACACTAGTGTTTATGGCAATGTTTTCACCGGCGGCCGAGTAGCTGATCCCCAGGCTTTGCATCATATTGAAAGGGCTGCCATAGGTAGGCGAGGTATGGCTGAAGTAATTATTTACTGCCATATCCTTGGATTTTAGGTAAGCCCCATCGCACAGTTTTTTGGTAAGAGTCAATGGTGACAGGCCATTGGCTTTGCGATCAGCATTTATGTATCCCAGCATTTCGTTTTGCATGGCGGAAAAATTGCTGTCGTCTGAAGACGTTGAAGGAGTATAAGGCTTAACGAGATTTCCGGATACACAACCTACCGTGTCTTTACTGTTCTTGACCACATAAAATCTGCCGATCTTGCCGATAACATCTAAAACAGTCCCTTTTTTGTAAGTGGTTATAATCCTGTGGTTGGTACTGGCCCCGGTCCTGAAATTCACCGTACTGGCAGTGACCTGAACTTGTTTGACAGTGGTGCTTGTAAAGACGCCTGCAACTTCGTCTACCGGGGCGGTGTTATCGGGAATCTGCAGGGGGATGCATATAAACAATAACATCAAGACTACTGAGAAGAGTTTTTTCATGATTGCTACCTCCTTTTCCACATTATTAACCAATGTTCTTACCGTTTACTAGTGTAAAATATAACCATTGACAAATTTTGCAGTCTTAACCTTAAATCCCAATAACAGTATTTAGCCGCCAGGCAGCCCTGCTCAACCTTTGTTGAATAAGGTCCTGCATACCTTATTCTTGGGGTGTTACCGGTGCTCCAAAATTGATATCTGAATGGGATGAAAAATTATAGGATTTATAGAATTAGTATTCAGCATTCTGATCCTCCCCCTTCATTAAAATCTTAAGCTTTTATTAAGATAATTGCGGCTAAATGGTCATTAGCTTGAGGGTATAATGATGATGGACATATTCTTATTGGGAGGGAAGCTGATTTTATGCCGGCTAATATCCTGATAGTCGATGATGAGCAAGCTATCGCGGATCTGGTGGAAGTCTACCTAAAGAACGAAAATTATACGGTTTTTAAATACTATACCGGGCAGGATGCCCTTAATTGCATTCGCACAGAGAAATTGGACCTGGCGATCTTAGATGTGATGCTTCCCGATATCGACGGATTCACCATTTGCCGGCAAATCCGCGAACAATACAACTACCCGGTCATTATGCTGACCGCCAAGGAAGAAGAAATTGACAAAATTACCGGGCTGACCCTGGGGGCTGATGATTATATCACCAAGCCTTTTCGGCCTTTGGAATTAGTTGCCCGCGTCAAGGCGCAGCTGCGCAGGTTCACCAGGTACAATACTGCGGGGCCCGACCGTGAAGAGCGGCTGATCGCGTTTTCGGGCCTGGTGCTGGACAAGGATACCCATGAATGCAGGTTAAACGAGAGGCAACTTTCCCTTACTCCCACAGAGTTCTCGATTCTATGGGTTTTATGTTCCAACCGCGGCCGGGTGGTCAGTTCCGAAGAGTTGTTCCAACAGGTTTGGGGTGAAAAATATTTTACCAGCAGCAACAACACCGTTATGGTTCATATCCGGCATTTACGGGAAAAAATGAATGATTCGGCGGAACGGCCCAAATATATCAAAACCGTATGGGGAGTTGGCTACAAGATTGAGAAATGATTTCTCCAGACTGAACAGAAAAATATTGCTGCAGGTACTCATGATTGCATCAGCGGCTATACTGCTAGGAATATTAATTCAGCATATCCTCATTGATGGATTTCTTCAGGATATCTTTGCCAGCGGGTTTGTAGCCTTCTGCCAAAATGTTCTGTCATTATCCCAGCGGGAGAGCATCAATTTATATCAACAACTGTTCCGCAACAACAAAACCCTGTGGCTGGCTGGCGGTTTATTCCTCCTGTTACTATTTCTCTTTTATTGGGCTTTGGCGCGAATGACAAAATATTTCAATGAAATAAGTGCGGGCTTGGATAAGCTGGTTGAGGGGGCCGCGGAGGACATTGTTCTATCCCCGGAAATGGACTTTATGGAGTCCAAGCTAAATAAAGCCAGAAGCATATTGGAACAGCGGGAACGGGCCGCCAAGGAAGCCGAGCAGCGCAAGAACGACTTGCTGGTTTATCTGGCCCATGATATTAAAACGCCGTTGACTTCGATCATCGGTTACTTGAGCCTTTTAGACGAAGCCCCGGATATGCCGGTGGCGCAGAAGGCCAAATACACCGCTATTACCCTGGAAAAGGCCTACCGTTTGGAAGTTTTAATCGATGAATTTTTTGAGATTACCCGATTTAATTTGCAGGATATGGTCTTGAATAGACAGAGGATCAATTTACCGTTCATGCTCCAGCAGATGGCTGATGAATTCTATCCCCTGGCGGCTCCGTTGGGAAAGCAGATTTTGATTAATGCCGCGGAGGGCCTTACCCTGTGGGGAGATGCCGATAAATTGGCCCGGGTGTTTAACAATGTCTTAAAGAACGCCATGGCTTATAGCTATGAGAACACCCCCATTACTATTGCTGCCGTTGAGGACAACACCAACATAGTTATCACCTTCGCAAACCGGGGCGACCCCATTCCACCCGGAAAGTTAGACACCATCTTCGAGAAGTTTTATCGATTGGATTCCTCCCGCCCCTCCCATACCGGAGGCGCTGGATTGGGCCTGGCCATAGCCAGGCAAATACTGACCGC
>NZ_DCEA01000064.1:5174-21938 GCF_002316705.1 Syntrophomonas sp. UBA1041 | reverse complement strand
CAGAAATAAGAGAATCTTAAGGACTTTATAAGCCTGAATTTAAACACCGCTCCTTATTATTTGCTTGAATAAAATCAGTACAGGATAAGGAGCGGTTATATATGACATACCCAGCAATCAAAAAAAGTCCAAAGGTTACATTGCTTCTCCTTTTGTTATTTATCATAGCCTTTGCCATAATCAGCAAATTCGCTGTAACCTCTGCAGACTTCCCCTTATTAGAGGATGATTCCCCCGACCATTCATTACGACCCTTTAATACAGCAAATCCTTCAGCAACGATTTCCCCTGACAAATTGTATAGTCCTTATGCTATTCTGATATGTTTGAGCGATCACACGATATTATTGCAGAAAAATAGTGAAGCCAGGATTTATCCTGCATCTCTGACCAAAATGATGACCGCTCTGGTCGCCATTGAACAACTGCCTGATTTGCAGGAAGAGATCACAATCCCTGATTATGTATTTCAGAAACTAAACAAAACAGACGCTACAATGGCCGGTTTTCAACCCAATGAAAAAGTCAGAGCCATCGATTTGCTGTATGGCGTTTTGCTGCCCAGCGGCGCGGAATGCTGTATTGCTCTGGCCAATCATATTGGTGGTTCGGAGCCTGGCTTTGTAGCCCTGATGAATGAAAAATCGGCCAAGCTGGGTATGAATAGGACCCATTTTGATAATACCACCGGTCTTCATGACCAAAACAACTATACTACCGTTAAGGACTTGGGCATTCTGCTCAGCTATACGCTGCAGAACGATACTTTCAGAAAAATTTTTTGTTCACCCCGCTATACAACCCACTCTACCAACATACATCCCGAGGGAATTACATTTAGAAGCACCCTGTTCGAAAAAATAAATGGCTGCAGCTTAAGTAGCGGAGAGCTTTTAGGCGGGAAAACCGGATATACCGGCGAAGCCGGTCTGTGTCTGGCCAGTTTAGCCAAAAAAGACGGCAAAGAATACATCCTGGTCACCGCCGGCGCCAAAGGCAGCCACCAGACTGAGCAGTATAACATCAGCGATGCTTTCGCGGTGTATAACAGTCTAAGCGAATAAGTTATCCTGAACCGCCCAGAATTATGGAGTAAATCAGGATCCGCAGTATTAGGGGTTCCAGGACTCTCCAACACTGGCCGCCCGGCTTACCAGTCTATATGCGGTATGTATTATTCGTCATATTCTTCCCGCCTGTTGGCTGCCCCGGAGTTGTTCCGTCCATCATCTGTCAATAACATAAAAAAGGGGGTTCCAGTTCATATGCTGAAACCCCTTGGTAATTCGTTAATGGCGGAGAGGGCGGGATTCGAACCCGCGAGACAGGTATTAGCCGTCTACTCGATTTCCAATCGAGCGCCTTCAGCCGAACTCAGCCACCTCTCCACGCTTTTATTGTTTTTTCCCTGAATGGGACTATAGTATTTTAACTCAAAAGTCCGACAACCGCAAGCCTCCAAATAATATTGCCACTTTACAACGATTCTGGGCTTATATGCCCATATGCCGGGAATATATTGCTTGGTTTAAAAAAACCTCACCTGATCCAGCAGCGCATCTGCGCCATCTCATTTGAGCAGAGGACAATGACAACGGAAACAGCTGTCATCGGCTATATCGTTTAAACTGGCACAAGCGTTGCAGAAAATAATGCTGTCACCGGATTTATCGTATTTTTCCAGGGAATTTAACCCTTTATGGTGCCGCACTCTGTCACCGATCTGATAGTAATTATAGACGGTATCATCATCTTCAACCCTCACTTCATGAAATTGGCCCCGGTCGGTCTTGATGACGACTGTATATAAAGTATAGTTGACCCAATACCGATCATTCCCGGAGCCTTTCTGGCGTCTTTTTTTCTCAATCTTTTTGTCGACTACGACTCCATCCCAGGTTTTGCTCCGGCTTCTGCCAATGGTCTGGAAAAGCGCGATCAGCAGGAACATCCCGCCGATGCCCAGGCCGATGTATAATGCTTCGGGGTTATCCATTTCCGGGCTGCTTTCACCGTATATGTAGAAACCCACGATGGCGATAAGGGCTAAAACAGCGGCAAAGGAAAATGACCATACTTTGGAGTTGCGCATATATCTGGCAAAGGCGGGATCATTGATACGATCTGAATAACCGATCAAGATCCGGGTCTCTTGTTGCCGGGTCTCTTCCGCATAAGCCGGTAAGGCACTGCCGCATTCGGTACAGAATTTTATGTTTTTGGCTGAGTCCGCTCCGCAATGGGGGCAACGCATGCAATCCCTCCTTTCGTTATCCCCTCACGCCCGGGGCTGTCGTCGTAGTATCATCGCGCTCCAATCAACAGAGTTTTTGATGCCTAGCGGCCGCCATAACTGGAGCCGCCCCCGCCGCCGCCACCACCGGAAGAGAATCCGCCCCCGCCGCCGGAGCCGGAGGAGGTCTTGCTAACCGCCTTCTGCGCTGATTGCAGGGCCCGTTCGAAAGAGCTCTCGATGCCGTCGAAGGAATGATGCAGGGCGCTCATGCTCCCATAAGCGCCGTAACTCATCCATCCGTAGCCAAACTGATGGTCGCCTTCCTGCATATTGGGGAACACCAGCTCCAGCTGCTTGATGACTTCTTTGGCTACTCCCAGAGTCACGGCATAAACCAGGTAGTGTTCCCAGATGATCAGGCTGGGGATCTCATGGCGTTCCATTTCGGAAAAATGCTGCAAGAATTTCTTAAAGGCCTGCCAGCGAACATAATCCTCCTGCCCGGTAAGGGTGCGCCGCTTAAACAGCCGGGGTATGAAAAGAAACAAGGCTCCGGCTATTATCAGCGCAGCGCCTATTACTCCTGCTTTGGCAACCAGCGAACTGCCCAGAATGAGCAGGCCCAGCCCCAGTAATACTGTAAAGAGAGGCATGTTGCCGCTGTTATCAAAGAAGTCCAGGTTTTCTCCCTGATCGATCAATTCCGTTTGCCACTCCTGCCAGAACGCATGAAAGGCCTGCCCGTATTTTTGAGCATAATTCTCTATTTCACTCAGATAGATGTATCCTCTGCCTCCGCCAATGTCATTCTGCAGGAAGCTGAGCAGCTGCTGTTCATGAGGCCTTAGTTCTGCCTCTTCGGGTTTTCTCAGCATGGCCGGCTCGGGTGCGGGCATAAAGCTGATCAGATAGGTCGTCACTTCTTTGGTGCCCAAAAATTTGCGGACTTCCCGGGTGTCCTCCTCCAAATACAGAAATTTGCGCCGGGCCAGATCCAATATGGTGGCGGTCAGGTCCTGGGCCTTGATTTTCCTGAAATTCCACAATACGCTCAGTTCTGCCGGACTGTAACTTCCCGGCAGGTCGCGATAATAGTCACCCTGGAATTGGGTCTGATACTTGCGTCCATATTTTTGCCGCAGCCAAAAAATCATGCCCAGGGCCACGGCAATAATGCCTGCCCCGCCGGCATACTCCGCCCGGGCCGCCATTCGTTCCTGATTGGCCTGCTTAGCCCAGCCTTCTTCCTGGGCCAGTATTCCCGGCAGAGCCGTCTGCCGGGTGCGCAGTTGGGCGGAGGCTGCCGGGAACAAGGCCGTGGGCATAACCACCCGGCCTTCTACAAAAGTGCGGGCGGGCAGATTCTTAGTCTGCCAGGTGACCAGATTGGCTCCGGCAAAATCCACCTCCCCCTGCAGCGGCCCGTGCCCCCAGATTCTGATATCTTCGCCCTGTTTATAATTCTCAGCGCCTGCGGGCAGTATCAGGTTGACTTTTACCTGGGCAATTTTTTCCTGATTGCTGTTGCCGATGAATTTGCGGTATAGTTCGGCGACATCATCGTGAATCTTGACCGCATTCATCACCCGATAGGAAACATCGAAGGTGCGGGTTTCGTCCTTGGCGGATAGGCTCCAATCGATGACCATGTTGTTGTTTTCGATCTTGGTGAGATAGGTTCCGGGAGGCCCATAATCCTTGCCCGGATTGAAGGTATAGGGCTGCCCCTTTTCGCTCACCGATACTTCCTGGATAGGACTGCTGCCCCGGGGAATGGCGATGTTAAAGCCGTTCCATTGCCCGGAAAAATCGATGGTCAAGTGCTCCGTCACCTGCATGCTGGCATCTGGCAGCAATTCCGCATCAATGATGACTTTTTCCATGTCCAGTGAACGGGCTTGCGCCGTATCGGCCAGGAAGGTCAGCGGCAGAAGGATGGCCAGCAGCATCGCCAACGGAATAATCCTGATAGGCCAATGAATTTGTCTGTTAATATGCATCATGTCCGGCACCCCTTAAAACTGCACCTGAACCGCCTGCCGGGCGGCAGGTTCGCCCTGCAGGGTGAAATAATCCACCATCTGAAAACCCAGCATTCCCGCTACCAGGTTGTTGGGAAACAGTTCGATTTTGGTGTTGAATTTCTGCACGGTATCATTGTAGAACTGGCGCGAAAAGGCGATCTTGCTTTCAGTGTCACTGAGCTCCGCCTGCAGCTGCAGAAAGTTGGTGTTGGCTTTCAGCTCCGGGTAGGCTTCCGCCACCGCAAACAGCGACTTCAATGCGCCGCTGAGCATATTCTCGGCTTGGGCCTGATCGCGCACATTGCTTGCTGCTATCGCCATGTTCCTGGCCTGGGTGACATTCTCCAGAGTAGCTTTTTCATGCTGGGCATAGCCTTTGACCGCGTTGACCAGATTGGGTATTAAATCATAGCGCCGTTTCAGCTGTACATCCACCTGGGACCAGGCGTTCTGCACCCTTTGCCGCAATTGCACCAACCCGTTATAAGTGGCAACCAGAAATACCCCTATAAAAAGCACCAAAACCCCGACCGTAATAAGTCCACCTAGCATTGTTGTTTCCTCACTTTCCTGATTGTTGAATATAATCCGTTTACAACTTATCTATGTTTATACGGGCAGCCCTTACAGCTTACGGGCAGTCTCAGCGCAGGATGGAAATGCTGCTGTTGCGGAAGAAAACCGCGCCTCGTCACATGAACATAGAGAAGCCTTCCACTTCCCGTGCCTCCTGGACTATATGCACTCCGGAGACTGCCAAGGCTTCAGTAACCCGGTCGAAATTATTGATGATCACACTGCCGTGCTGGTCTGTAAACCAAATATACAATGGTTTGCCCATTCTGCCTTTGATTTCCAACCCTCCGTATGAAGCGGTGGCGGCCAGCAAAGCGCTGCCAGCCGGCTGTGGGGAGCTTCGTCCCCCCAGCAGGGACAACAGGGCAAAGCCCAGAAATAGTTTGCGGAACCAGCCCGGATTACGCAAAGTCACCACTTCGGCTGCGCTTATTTCATTGAAGGAATATGCCCGTACGCCCTTAAAGGACACCAGGTACAAGGCCTCAGGGGTCAGCTCAATGCGGAAAGAGCTGCTCCAGGCGTTGTAATAGAAGAGCATTGCGGCAATAGCCGCCAAAAGCCACATGGCCGCAGTAATCGGCCACCATCCGGTTACAGCCTGCAGCGCACCCCCGTTGATTAAAAACGGCAGTCCGTAAAATGGCGTCAGCAGGATGACTGCTGCCAGATCCGCGGCCAAGCCGCTGCCGGCGGAATAAGCGATATCCTGGGGCTGGTTTTTGCGGCGGGGCAGAAATAGATAAAGCAGCAGTCCCGCCGCCATAACCGCCATACCACTGGTGCGATAAGGATGAAAAAGCCACCCCGGGGCCACCCGGTAAGGAGATGACATAGGGCCTACCGTGCTGCTGTAATCATGGTAGCGCAGCTCCAGATAAGCGGTTTGTCCTGCCGCGCTGATGCTGATGTAGCCAGTCTGGCCGTCTTCAGGGAGCAGTCCCCAGTCGACCCAGGGGATCTCATCAGGCTTAAAATACACTGCCACCAGGCCGCCGGGCCGCCAAAAATCGTCTGTGTCGGCCTCACTGACCCGATTTCCGTATACCGATTTCTCATATTGACCGCTGCCGGCCAGCTGCACCTGAGTAAAGAAATCCCGCCATTGGCCGGCATTCAAGGCAACTATGCGCCCGCCGGTTTTTTCCTGAATATATTCGTTTAAAGGTAGTTGGCTGAGCCGTTTGCGTTCCGATGAAACCATCCCGCTGGAGGACTTCAGTTCGTCAGTCTGCTCCTGCGCCCAATCCACCGCAGTTACACTGACCATGGCCGGAGCCACATAGAAAAACATGGCCAGACCAATCAATATGCCCAGCAGCAACGCCATACGTCTCCATAATTCGTTTATCCCTGAAGCAATCGCCACATTAAGCCCCTCTTTTTCACTGATTGACCCGGTTCAATAACTCTGGGTGCGGTCGTCATTAATGTCCTTATAGTTGGGGGACCATTTTATTACTGTATCGGCTGCCTGAGTCAAATCTATATGCGTAATTGCTGTCAGTTTGTAATACTCGGTGGAGCCGCCCGGACCCGTGACCAGAACAATGCCCCGGCCCGGCGCATAATAACTGATCGACTGATACTGTACTGCCTGATTGTCTTCTTTTACCAGGAGACAGTCCTTAAAAACAGCAAATCCAAGGTTAAGGTCCACGCCCATATCGATCACCGTCCAGACAACCTTGCCGAACTCATCCTGATAATCCCAGGTCCGCCCCACGCTCAGATCATTTTTCAGCACCGGGTAAATTTGATACGGGGCTTCATCCAATATATAATAGGTGCCGTCTGCTCTTTCAACATAGTGGAACCCATATCCGAATGCTTCCCCCTGCTCCACCCCGGTTTCCACTTCACTGACCCGCACCGCCTCGGCAGGAACCACCAGAGCGCTGGTGCGTTCCACAATCCCCGCGGTTCCGTCCGGATAATTGACAAATGCGGTGCATTTCAATCCAGGGTTGGACAGATAAGTGGCTGCCCGGGTCAGATCAGCTTGGGCCGTTGCCGGCTCTGCTACTGTCGGTGCTGGCGCAGCCGGCTGGGTTTCATCCGGCCTCGCCCCTTTTTGCTGAGCGGCCGTCGGCGGGGCGGCTTTCCCCGGATCTTCACCCCGGGAGGCCAGCCAGAAAATAAGTCCGCCTCCCAGCGCAAGCACCAGCACGGCCAGTATGATGATCAAGCCGCCTTTGCTGCCTGAACTGCCGCGGCCCAGAGCGTTGGTATTGCCCATTCCCGTATGCTGCAGCGGATCAGGGCGTATCGTGTCTGCAGAAGGCCGGGGCGGTGGAACAGGCGCTGTCCCGACCTGATTGGCGGGCTGGGCAGGGCGGGGTGGCGGAGCGGCCAATTGTACCGGTTCAATGGGCGCCGCAGCCTGCTGCGAATGACTCGCGGCTGCATCATCATGGGACGGAGCTTCCAAAGTACTGATGTCAAATCCACATTCACCGCAAAACCGGTCTTCCGGTGCTATTTTTGCTCCGCAATCCGGGCAGAAATTCAGGTCGCTCACCATAACTCACTCCTTTTTAAACAGCCGTTCCGCAACTGGTGCAGAATTTTTTGCCGGCGCTGAGCTCAGCGCCGCACTGGCCGCAGAATTTCATTTTAGATCCGGCATTTACAGTTGTTGGTGCCGAGTCAGGCCCAACCATTTTGGCCGCAGCTTGCCGGTTGACAGCTTTCAGCAAGGATTCCATCCATTGGCCCAGGGTTTGTTTAAGTTCCCCGGCGTTAAGGGCTTGGTGGCGAAAACACGTATTACCTTGCGCCTCGTTTTCAAAAGAGCAAAGATGATTAGTAAAGGCGGTTGTCGCCATGAATACCCGGGAGAGGCTGCGTTCTTCCCCGCCAATCAAAGCGGTAGCCTGAAAGCCTGCAGCTCCCATCCAACCGGTTATAAATTCGGTTCCCATAATGCGGGAACGTTCTCCCAAAGTTAATACATTCTCGTTATTGCTTAGAAAACCCAGCTCCTCAATCTGCTTGATATGTTCCGGTTTCAATGCAATCGTACTATTTTTAAGCCCGGGAGTAAGTTCAAACACTGTGGGCAAGAGCCACCGTTTATCCTGGCTGGCTAAGGCCCGTTTCAAAAGTTCCACATAATCGGAAGTAGCCAGGGATAAATTCAAATTGCCGCTGTAATCCAGCATACTTTCCATGTAGGAACGGCGATAGATATCAATACAGTGCAGGGCACAGATAAGTACTTCTGTTTCCATAACTTCAGGGAATACTGCCTGATAACTGCCAATACCTGTTGAAGCATATATTTGTAACCACCATTCCAGATAAGCATCAAAATCGTCAAAGAGCAAAATCAGTAAATCACCTTCTGAATTTACAAACTGTGCTGCCATCGTTTTATAATCGTCAGATAGCAGGAGATAATACTTTTCATCAGCAGTACCTCCCCCGCCGCGGTTAAATTCAATTTTTAGACCCGGTTCCAGTACGCATCTGGCCATTTGATTGAGTTTGGGACTCTGGGCCAGGGCTTTAAAAAATTCGGATGGGCTGCTGACTGCAGCCTGTTCCGCGTTATATTGAAATGGTGATAATTTGTTCCCGTTCAGACCGGAGCGCCTGAAGAGATGGTCGATATCCGGCGGTGCCAGCTTGAAAACCTCGATGCTACCGGGCTTTTCCATATTCATTTTCAATCCCTCCTTATTAGACTTCCAACAATGACTCAATAACTATCTCCGCTCCAAACTTCTCCGCGTTCGATGCGCTGCAATTCTCGATTACCCTTAAGTCCGATATAGGGGCAATCTTCGGCGGATGAAACTAAAGTAAGTGATTCATCCCCGGGTTTTATCCAGTGCAGCTTGCCTGCCTCGATCCATTTACCCAGTTCAAAATCATAATCATTTATATTTAAGTCAAATTCACCCCAGCGGACTATATTCTCCTGATCTGAAAAAGTATATAGACGGGTGCCCCAGGTGTTGACCCTGACCATATCAGCCGGTGCATCTTCGGCAAAGTAGAATATAGCATAACCCTGATGATCGCCGATCGGAAATGAAGAAATAACTGCCTGTATTTCTTCCTGGTTCAATAACCGCGGCAGAACCCCTGGGACTCCGGCGCCAGGTTTGCATAAAAACGGGGCTGCATCAATACTGCCTTGGAGAGTCACCGCTCCATCCAGAGCAAAATAGGTGGGAGGAAGGTCTTCCGTCCGCCTTACCGGAGCATCATAATTCCACCACAAACCATCCAAACCAAGCAGATCTATGCAATAATCAACTGCTTCACCGCTGAACGGGCAGCGGGACAGAGGCACTACCGGCAGCCACTGTTCATATTCATCCCTCATTTTTGCCAGTTGCACCTGCAGTTCTTCCATTTTAGCTTCCGCCGCCATGGCTTCTCCGTTTCCATTCTGCAACAGGACCAGATCATACTCCCGCCATTTTTCCAGTTTGATAAAGTATTTCTGTAGAAATTCTTTTCTTTCCCGAGCATTCATGATGTTCATTCTCTGACTCCCCCTTCCCACCAGTTAGTAGTCCAACCGCCCTTTTCTCCTCGCAGCGGATCATAGGTGTTTAAAGCCTCTCCGCCTTCCCCATGACCGCTTAAAATCTTTCTATCGATAGCTTCTGCTATTTCACGCGGTGATTGGGCTCCGGGAATCGAACCGTCGGGAACTTTATCTGATAGTCCTGAATAATCCCAGCCCACGTGTTCATTATGCTGAGTAGCCCCCAGAGACTGGAATTCTCGGTTGATCTGCTCATTCATTCGGGGCGAGACCGGCTTGCCGCTGGCCGCATCAACAATGGCAAAAGTATCATGATCTCCGCAATAGGGCTTCATAGTCTGCTTATTGTAGATGATTCCGGTTTTCTGATCCCAAACGATTTTGCCCTCTTTTTCCAGGTGTTTTAATTTCGCTATCTGGTCGGTATATTCGGTCATTCTCTGGCTATGGCGCTTTTGCAGGCTGTTCCAATGCGCGTCTGGCATATTGGCTGGTTTCGATGCCGGCAGCGGATCAGGTTTCCTGCAGCCTACTGTGCCGATATTCTCCTTGGGATATCCCAGCTCAACATCCAGCTGGTTTATGGTTTTGGCCTTCAGCATCTCCGGTTTGGGATGAGCTCGGCCGCTTTGCAGCCAAGCGCTTGACTCAGGATTGGTAGGTCTCATATGGGCTTTCACCCCATATTTATCACAGACCGCCTGGATAGATTTCTGGTCACGAGCCGGCATCCCTCTTAAATCAGGGGGAAGGCCCGCTTCTTTAAAACTGCTGTTGTCGATTTTTAAACCAGGTGTTTCAGCTGATACCGTCTTCAGTGACGGCTTGCCTGCAGGTTTAGCCACTTGAGCCGTTCGGGCGGCAGCCTCACTGCTTTTTGCTGCAGCTTTCCCTCCCGCTGCAGCTCCTTGCTTTCCTGCTGCCTGCTTCATAAATTTCTCTCCGGCCTGGTCACCGCCGATCTCCACCAGGCGTTTATTGATCTTATCCAAAGCTGATTCAGCTGATTCTTTACTGATAAAGCCAAGCTTACGGCTCAGTTGCTGGTTCAGTGCACTGCCCTTAAGCACTGCCTTTTCAATAAAATCCGCCGCTTTATTAGTAAAAGCGGGAAATCTCTCCAGCATTTCTTTATTTAGAGCACTGCCGCCTTTGCCTATCGCCCAACCGGCTTGCTCACCCAAAACTACCAGCCCGATGGCTTTGCTAACTGCTCTAAAATCTGATTCTCCCTTATCTACCGAGTCCTTGATCCGGGACAATGCTTCGGCTACTGTTAAGCCGCCGTCTATGACCTTACCGGCAAATCCGCCGGTAGCAGTTGTTATCATAATCCGGGCTGCCATTCCCTTCCACGATATGCTGCCATCCGCCTTTTCTCCGGTCACTACCTCCTTGGCGGTGGCCAGATTGGCTTCCAAAGCATAACCAAGGGTATCTACCCAGCCTTCCTCTTTACGTAATCCCGAGTCCCCGGTGGTTTTTCCTTCGATACGGTTGCCGATGATTTTTTTCAGCTGCTCCATTCTCCCCTGGTCCACTTCTTTGCCGGCCAGCATATCATTTTTTAACTCCTGGATAGCCCGGTCGATATCCCCCGGACCGCCTGGTTCGCCTATGTTGTGATTATCAACTGCCTTCTGCATTTGCTCCAGGTTCTTCCAGGTAGCCAGGTTATCATCAATCGCTTTGCTATTGGCATCCTGACGGTTCGCCATCTTTTCCAGATCTATTGCCGCCCGGCGTTTATCCTCCGCCACATCATTCTGCCATGCTTCGAATCGGTCTGGATTAAATTCATTGCCCGACTCGGTATTGACCCATTTGCCTTCGACCGCATTATATTCGATTTCATAGCTTTGCCCGTCACCCTGGCCCACCAGTATCTGCCTTTCTCCATGTCTGGGTCCGGTGTAGCCGGGTTCGTACTCATAGGTTGAAGTGGCCCCCGTTTCCGGATCCGTATAATCGAAAGTATTGCCCGGCTGTGTTTCCGGGATTTGATCCCCGGGGAACCTTTCCTCGGGTTCAGTCCCCGGCCAGTCACTCTTGGGGATATCTTCTTCCGGGATTGGGCTGCTGCTGGGCTGACCCTCGGGCGCTATTTCTCTTCCTTCTCCCACTTCATGATTTTTCAAGGTATTCATGGGATCTTCCGGGCCAATGACGCCGGTATCTTCCGTTTTAGGAATCGCCGGGGGTTCCGGTTGCGGTGCCGGTATTTCATCGTCCCAGGGTTTGGGCCCGTATTTTTCCGCCGTTTTTGGATACGGTTCTCCCAAAGGCGGTTTGGTCGGTTTCCAGCTATCGGCCAGATTTTTTCCTCCGGTAATATTCCCGTTCGCGTCCATCGTTACTTCAACACTCGCTATTACGTCTCTATCCTCGGCAAACGGGTTGGCTGACCCTGTGATTACATTAAAGGGACTGTCGCCTTCGTACGGATTTTCCGTCCAATGCCGCCCGCTGCGGTTGTAGCCGTCGGCGTTGTAGCCGCTCCAGTGATAGCCGTCCTTTCCATAGCCCTGTTTATCATAGCCCCAGGGATCGTAACCGCTGCGGTTGTAGCCTTCATAGTTGAAACCTTCCCGGTCGTAGCCGTCTTGGTCAAAACCGTTCTCGTTAAATCCGTCTTTGCCGTAGCCATACTCGTCAGAGCCGTCTCTCTGCCGGCCCTCTTTGTCATAGCCATCCCGATTATAGCCTTCTCGGTCATAACCATCTTTGTCGAAACCGGCCCGGTCATAGCCTTGTTTGTTTAAGCCGTTGCGGCCATAGCCCTCCAGGTCATAACCGGCTTTATCAAACCCTTCCTTGTCATAGCCTTGGGCGTTGTAGCCTTTGGCGTCATAACCGCTGCGGTTGTACCCTTTGGCATTATAGCCGTTGGCATCATAGCCTTCACGGTCGTAACCGTTTTTGTCAAAACCGTTCCGTCCATAACCATCTTTATCAAATCCGGCTTTATTGAAGCCGTCTCTATCGTATCCTGCTGCATCGAGTCCGGCCTTATTATACCCTTCCCGGTCAAAGCCGCTCTTGTCAAATCCTTCGCGGTTGAAGCCTTCGGCATCGAATCCGGCTTTATCGAAACCTTCCTTATCGAAGCCCTTGGCATCAAAGCCTTCTTTATTAAACCCTTCCTTATCAAACCCCGCTTTGTCAAAGCCCTGGCGGTTAAATCCATCCTGGTCAAATCCGGCCTTATTAAAGCCTTCCTTATCAAAGCCTTGAACGTCGAATCCGTTTTTATCAAAGCCTTCGCGGTCAAAACCGGCTTGGTCGAAGCCTTCTTTATTAAAGCCCTCCCGGTCAAAACCGGCTTGGTCGAAACCTGCGCGGCTGAATCCTTCCTGATCGAAGCCGGTCTGGTTGAATCCATCCCTATCAAAGCCTTGAACGTCGAATCCGTTTTTATCAAAGCCTTCGCGGTCAAAACCCGCCTGGTCGAAGCCTTCTCTGTTATAGCCCTCCCGGTCAAATCCGGCTTGGTCGAAACCTGCGCGGTTGAATCCTTCCTGATCGAAGCCGGTCTGGTTGAATCCATCCCTATCAAAGCCTTGAACGTCGAATCCGGCTTTATCAAATCCTTCTCTGTCAAACCCGGCCTGGTCGAAGCCTTCTCTGTTATAGCCTTGCCGGTCAAAGCCTTGCGCATTGAAGCCTTCCCGGTCAAAACCATCTTTATCAAAGCCTTGGGCATTATAACCGTCCTGATTAAAAGTCCTTTCCTCTCCGGGTGCGGCTGCTTCGGCATCAGGGCTGGATAAATCTCCCGGCCCGGCTGCTTGGTCTGCCACCGAAGCTTCCAGTTCACTCACATCAATTCGTATCCCGCTGTCCGGCTGTTCCGCCGCCCTGCCGGCATCCGGCTTAATTAGCCCAGCTTCGCCAGCGGTTGCCCCGCTTAAAGTTGTTCCGGATGGTATATCTACGGCTGGTTCTCCGCTGGCGGACACCATCATATCCGGTTGCTCCGGGGAACCTTTTGCGCCGGTATAAATAGCTTCCTGATGCAGTACCCCGGTATCGATTATAATCCCTCCACCGGGCGAGACTCCGGTTACCGTCCCCGATTCAGGCTGTACGAATATACCGGCTTCAGCAGTGCTTATACTCCTTCCGTCTCCGGGTATATTCCCTGCCGGCGGACTTACCGGTATATCCTGACTATTAATTAAAACCTCATCCTTTGTATTATCCGCAGGAACATCAGGTTCCGGCTTTAAACTGTGTCCGGCTGCATTTATCGGCGCATATACTTCCTCCGTCCTTCTGCGACCTATCTGGTTAGTTGCCTGGGCCATTCCGGCTGCCCCGGAACCCGTTCCAGCAGACGCTCCACCTGCCCCGGGCAGTGTTCCCCCTCCAGTTGGATAGACCGGGGTTCCTGTTGTCGGAGGCACAAGCCCTCCACCGCCTCCTCCCAACCCGGCCAGTGCCCCTAAGCCGGTGGCGATTAAACCAGGCACGGCAACCCCGACCACTGCCTCAGTAGCATTGGAGGGGCCGGGAATGTTGCCTACCGCACCAACGCCTGCCGGACTTTCGCTCCATGCGCTGCCGCCGGGCAATTTCCCCGCACTGTCTTTTTCCAAATCATTGACCGAACCGCTGCTTACCTGGAAATGGGGCGTGGCTTTTACCTCTCCCATGCCCCGTCCTCCGGAATCCTTATTCTGCGACCAGGTAGACGGGTCAGAGTCGATTACCGTATAAGTGCCCGCCGGCAAAACAATATTGGGATACACATCCCAGTAAGCATTCGGAACTCCTCCCTGACCCGGGCGGGTGGTAACCTGCCAGGGGCCATATACTTTTCCTTTGTTGTCACGTAATGCAATAGTACCAGGCTCTGCCCCTCGGGCATTATTCCAGTGATAAGTCGATACGTAAGTCAAGAGATGCGGAACATTAATGCTGAAAGTAGTCGGAGCTGTCGGGCCATTGCCCACCCCGGCTATGTTCATAGTGTCAGATATCTTGGCAGGTTCATCCAGCGGGGTTCCTGTAACAACGTTTCCCCCGACTGTAGCGGTGTCCGTTTTTTCCTCTACCTCGGGTGCTGAGGACTCGATATCAGGCGCTGCCTGACTTAAAAGGCCGGCACGTTCGAGTCCATCCAGGGTTTGCTGGGCAATCTTCAATGCAGTTTGAATATCTGCTGCGCCGTTGCCGGTTTCATAAATTTCTACGGTGACGAAATAGTCCGGCAGTATTACTCCTACCCCTGCGCCATTAGACATCGTATATTCCCGCACTTCGCAACCCTTCATCTTTTTAGTTTGAATGCTGGTATGGTTGGCTTCCCCGTCAATATAACTCAGCATAGCTTGCATCCCGGCAGCGTCAGTCGGCCCCAGTACCGTTACCCCGCCATAACCATTGCCATAATCTCCATAACCAGCGTGCATTTTTATCCCCAATCCAGTCATCTGTTCATTGCCGAAATCAAATTCCACTGAGGAGAAATTGGCTTTGGCGACTTCGGTGACTACATCTCCAATCCCCCCTGCCCAGGCAGTCGGGGAAAAAATTATGGTAAACAGTAACACCACAGCAGGCAGTAGCATGATGACCATATTGCTCTTTTGCATACGCCTGCGGTTAATTGCTATTCTTAAAATCGACAAGCTTCTCTCCCCCTTTGTTTTACGGCAATACAGCAACCAGCATCATCCAGCCGGTAGAGAATATAAACGCCAGCGCAGAAGGTATCAGAACATTTTTAACCCCCTGGGCGCCTTTTTTCATTACCTCGGCGCCGGCTGTCGCCGCTGCGGTCATAATGGCGGCTGACGCAAAAGGCATCGCCGCATTCCAGCTTAACAGCGCCAGAGCCAGTACGGCTAATACCGTAAAGGGAATCATAAACAGCATCCCTGCTGATACGGACTGCCGGGCGAAATGACTGTCAGCCTGACGCAAGTCCGCATTGGCGGAATTAAATACCATAATCAGCAGGTTTACGTTAAGTACGCCAACCGCCAGCGACACCACCAGCGATAAAAGCATGGTCGTCATCGTGAAATCCGTCCTGCTGAACGGAATCAATACCCCAAATACCATAAAGCACAAATAAACCGGCCAGAAACTAACCTTATCCGAAGCGGAAGCCTCCGTGTGCCCAAGTCTCATATCCACCTTTTAAGCCCTCCGTTAAACCTTATTTCGATTAAATCGCCTTTAGGCGCCAAACTTCCCCAGTAAAGCCCATCCGGCCAACAGAATCGCTCCGCATACAGTGGTCATGGCTATACTGAAGGCCACCCGCTCACCGGACATCTGTTTGATCGTAAACATAGTCGGGCGCAGAGCCCACAATACCCCGGTCACCCCAAAAGCCACCGCGGTTTTCCAACCAAAGGCCAGGGAAAAAACCAATCCGGTCAGGGCATAAACAAACGTAGCGGAATAACCCAGGGCAAATGAGGAGATGGCCCATCCCATCGTGAGGTTGCGTTCTCCGGCCTGAGCAAGGGCCCAGACCATAACCGCCATCAAGGCAACCCCGGCAGTGCCATAAAGCAGCCCCAATAGGGTTATTAAACCCACGCCGGCAATTTCGGTCTGTCCCGAACGCAACAAATCCAGGCCGGTTTGGAGAAAAAAGAGCATAAACGACAAACCCGACACCAATAAAGAATAAGGCCAGGGAATCTTCCCCATCTGGTTTTTAACCACTTCACCGGGGTTTATCATCATGTTGAGCGCTGCTTTCCAGGCTGGTTTTTCGCTTTGTCCCACGGTGTTCTCCATTATGATCCCTCCAGTTCTCGTGCTGCTTAAGCCATGATCCATCTGCCCATGCTGCTTACCCGGTTGCATTGGCCCGGTATTTTGATCTGTTATAAGCTGTGCAGGGCGAATTTTCTACCAAAGGCCGCTGTAAAGACTTGCCCCAACTCCACAAAATCTATAGGTGGGACAAAATGGCCCACATAAGTGCCTTGCGGAGTAACAATCTCGATTTCCCCGGATGTTTTCGTCCTGGTAACACAAATCGAGGTCAAGTCACTATCCCTGATTACCAGGCGCTTATCCCCAAGCAATTCTTTGGGAGTGAGTATTATCTGCCCGCTGGCGATGGTTAAATAATAGGGCTGAGTTTTGAAAAAACCCCGTTTCAGTCTGATTTCATATGTCATAGCTCCTACCTCTGCTACAAATTGTAGCAAGCCCTGCCCTGAAAATTGACTAGCTGGCATCAGTTGACAATGCCAGTTTTTTGGCACAAATTATGTCAAATCTGGGCACCTTGGTCTAACGCTGTGATAATATTATCTTGAGGGGGTTTCTATGATGAAGTTTTGGGAGAAGCTAAATCTTTTGATGAACATAACCAGCACCAATAACAGCCGCCTTGCCCGCAGTATCTCTTTAGATGCTTCTTTTATCAGCCGCTTACGCAGAGGGCTTCGGGA
>NZ_DCEA01000064.1:612-4900 GCF_002316705.1 Syntrophomonas sp. UBA1041 | reverse complement strand
GGCAGCAGCTCCAATTTAAGATTGCAGGACTTTGACAGCCTGTCGGAAGTGATTCACAGCTGGCTGCTGGAGGAACATGGGAAAGAATCAGAAATAATTGAAGATTTTCTGGTAGGGGTATCCGGTTTCAGGTTTACTAAAGCGCCCCCGGTAACGCCTGCTGACATTAACCATGCATTTGCAGGCTTTAAATCCGGGGTTGAGATTCTATACGGTGTGGAAGGAAAGCAGAATGCGGTGATAGCGTTCTTATCCCTGATACTAAAGAGCCCACGCCCTTGCACCCTTCTGCTATACAGCGATGAAGATATGGGATGGTTAACTGAGGATCCCGGTTTTACGGCTAAATGGGCACTGCTTTTACAGCAGGTAATCAGGGGCGGCAACAGGATAAAAATAATACATACCGTTAACCGCAGATTTGATGAAATGCTGGCTGCCATCAAAGGGTGGGTGCCTATTTACATGACCGGCCATATCGAACCCTATTACTATCCAAAAATTCGTGACGGCATCTTCAGGCGGACCTTGTTTATAGCGCCGGATATCGCTGCTACGACTTCTTCTTCCATAGGCTCTGAAACCGCCAATAACGCCAATTTCTTTTTTACCGATAAAACCACCATCGATGCACTTATTAAAGAATACCATGATTTCTTAGCCCTTTGCCGTCCGCTGATGCATATATTTACACCTCATCATAAAGAGGAATATTTAAGTATTTTAGCCGAATTCGAGCAGGAGCAGGCTGACTCTATCATCAAAACGGATATGCCCACCAATCTAACTATGCCAGCGGATGTTGCGCAAACCATCTTGAGTCGAATAGACACCCCTGATAGGGATTTCCTGCTGTCTTATCAACTGAAGAGAAGCGAGGCCTTTATATCAGCCCTGCAGCAGCAGCGCCATACCGAGATCTTTCCCCTGCCCGACCTGGAAAACATATTAAGCGGCCGGGCTATGGTAAGCTTTTCTGATTTGCTGGGCAACACCCATACCTTTTACACCCCGGAGGAATTCTACAAACACCTCCGGAATATAGTGGGTCTTCTTAAGGAATACCATAACTATATAGTCATACTGACTGAGGATAGGATATCTGAGGGCTGCCTGCTATATGTAAAGGAAGACGTTGGGGTCCTGGTCGGTAAAACCTCGCTGCCCTCAGTTGTTTTTGCCATTAATGAAAGCCATATGAACGCTGCCTTTTGGGATTACCTGAGAGTGATGCAGAACCAGGAATCCAGCAGGCCGGAGCATAAGGCTCTTACGATTGCCCGGCTGGAAGCACTGGCGGCCAGGCTGGAGGAAAAGCTGATCGACATCTCGGGCTAGACAACCAACCCCTCGAAACCGTTATGTCAGCGTTCATAGGAATACTTAATGACCTATGCCTTATGGGCTTTGCTGGAGTCTTTGGCGTAGAGCTGGTCCACACGGCGGCACACCATGTGACACAGGCGATAAAGGCTATTCCGGTGAGAAGTACTTCTTCATTTCGATGTACAATAACTGACGGGCGTTCGGCTTAGCTCTTTGGCTGTAATCCGAACGCCCGTTGTAATTTTGTATTTCATTTGCACTCTGCCATGCCGGCAGGAAGGCTTATGCTTTAGTTCACAATCAATTCGACAAACCGCTCAATGATTGCCGCGACCTCCGCGCGGGTCGCCGTTTCCTTCGGAGCGAACACGCCTCCGCTACGCCCGGAAATAACGCCTGTGGTCTGGCAGAATAAAGCCGCGTTTTTGGCATAGTTTGAAACACTCTCGGCATCTGGATAGCTTAGCGCGGTATCCATATCAGATGGCAGGATTTCGAGGAAATCTGCGAACCGGTACAGGATCGTCGCCATCTGCTCGCGGGTGATTTGGTCGTCGGGGCTGACCCTGCCGTTTCCGTAGCCGCCGATGATATTGTTTCTCTCCGCCCAATCCACATACCTGCCGTAATAAGCACCGTAGTCGCAGTCGGTAAAGGCATGGACGCCGGAAGCTTCAATTGTGCCGTAGCTGCGCTCGTACAGCCGCCCGATGACTGTTGCAAACATAGCGCGGGTCATGCCCGAATCCGGCGAGAAGGCGCTGCCGCCTGTGCCGAGGAATATCTCGCGCTCGGTCACAAAGCCGATATACCCCGCCGCCCAGTGGCCGGACACGTCCACGAAGCTCTTACTATTGCCCATTACAGACACCGTCACACCATCTGGGGCGATATATTTCCCGTTCGCCGCAAAACCGATGAAAACCTTGCTGCCGCTGTCATCAAGGTAATACGGCACCCCCTCGTAGATTCCTGCGCTGCGAACCACCAATGCGTAAGGCGAGAACTCTGTCGCCTCAAACACCAGGTACCAGACGCCGGCTCTGTGCTCAAGCCTTGAAGAGCATGTCGTCACAATTCCATTGTCTGATTTATGTATGACGTCGAGCTGCTCTTTTTTGTCAAGCAGGCTTTCCGGCACCGGCAGGGAAATGGTCACGGCGTAGCCGGGCGCGGGTTGGGTTCGGGTGTTCGTACCTCTTATGTAGAGGGAGATGTCGAAAGGATAGACCGCGTTCCCCTCGCCGAGGCCGAAAGCGGCGGCGTCCTCATTTGTATCCGTGACTTTCACCTCAACAGCATCTGAAAACGCTTTTTCCATATTGGCCTGGGCTGTTATTGCCCCCAGGCTTCCGCGAAACAGCGGGCTGCTGGTTTCGGTGACGGTGATGGTCCGCACCGCGCTGTCTCCTCCGCCTCCGCCGGACGGCGCCGGCGGTCCGAAGCTGGGGTAGCCGCCGTTTTCACTGCCAATAACTGCCCAGGTCTCAAAGATTTCCAGCCCGGCTGCGGTATGTACGGTGACGGTATTCTCATCCGCGCTGACAGTATAATCCGTACCGGGCTGGGCGTATTCCAACCCGTACTGCAGCCAGTTGCCAAGCAGCAGTTGGGCCTCATCCGTATAAACGGGTTCGCCCCAGTCGCTGTCCAACTCGCAGCGGAAGGTTTTGCCCTCGGCGTAGTTTTCATCATTGCGGTCCAAAGTGAGCCTACTGGCGGTTTCCCCGTCCAGATTCACCCAGTACGAGCCGTCGTAGACCTGCCACTGATAGGTAACATTGGTTCCGGTGGCCGTAACGGAAAACACGGCGTCATTCCCATAAAGCGTGAAAAACTGCAAATCCGCCGGCTGTTCGGTGATAACCGGCTCCACCGCCAGAAACGCCGCTTTCGACACCATGAGGACCGGGCGGACGGCTATAAAATCGTCTCTGGAGCGCCAATTATAATAGCTGTCCCCCTCAGCGTAATAATAACCGGTGTCGCCGGGGAGGTCGTTAACGTACTCGTCGCTTAACCAAAAGGCCGTATCCTGATCGCTGAAATGGATGCTGCCAGAAATAATATTTTCAAATTCGCTCAATGCGGGCAAACGGGTTGCGGCTCCGTCATCGTCAAAAATCTCCCGCGCCTCGGTCTGATAATCCTCAATCGCCTGCTCCGCAGTAATTAACGTATCCGCGCCAAATCTTGCATGAGTGCCGCTCAAGAACCCGTCCCTGACAAGCGTGAAGTGCTCGACTCCGTCCTCAAGCACGAACCAGGCGCTGCCGCCGGTCAGCTTCAGCCGGGTGCCCACGGGATACGGCGGATAAGTAACCGTAATCTCCATATCCACCGTATTGCTGGCATAGCTGGTAAGATACTCTCCGTTCACCTCTTCGGCAAACAACCGCAGGGTATAGTCTCCCACAGGCAGGTTGGCGGGGATGGTAAAGCTTTTCTCCCCTGTCGAGGCGGAGCCTATTCTGCCGTAAGCGTAAATATCACCACTGCGTATAAGCATGGCGGAGATCTGAGTGTAATCCGCTCCTTCGCCCAAGTCGTCGATCGCCACCGTCGCCGTATCGCCCCGGGCGATTGTCGTATGCTCCATACCCGCCCCAAAATCAGTATTGCCGTCTTTTAAAGTGAGCTTCCAGTCATCGCCGTTGTACTGCTCGGTGTGGGCAAAAGCGCTGCTGTTGTCAAAATCCGCCGCCGTGGACAAGAGCACGGAGCCGTAATCCAGATGGAAAGCGGGACGGACCATAAAGGGATTATAGACCCAGCCCCCGTTCGCTTCGATCGCCCCAGTGCTCACCACAAAAGTTCCTTCCCCAATTTCTTCACTAGCCTCATCGGGAGAGCGCAGCCACCAGACAAACGGCTGATTGTTATAGGACTCGGTCGCTACCCTAGCGGCATCTTCATTCATGTCCGTGCTGAAGCCGTAGTCCTCATTCATCGCCTCATCCAG
>NZ_DCEA01000064.1:0-478 GCF_002316705.1 Syntrophomonas sp. UBA1041 | reverse complement strand
CGCCTCATCCAGCCCGTTCATCCAGCTCCTTAAAGTGCAGGTTTCCCAAATCACATCGGTCGACTCATTATGATCTGGAGACCGGCGCGGACGGTTCTGTACATCTGGATGACGCGCACAATATCACGCGCGTAATTATCCCAATAAAGCGGAAAGAATAAAAAGCAGGCATCCCCTCACAAATTGTGAAAAGGATCCTGCTTTTCCTGTTGCCTCGTACCGGTTGCCCCTCGGTTCGATAGTTATACCTGCAGGTGATAACCTTTATGTCTCGAGGGCTTAATTTTTCTATGACGGAGAGGAACTCCGTAATTTTCTCTACCCCTTTTCAGTCAGCCAAGCTTCATTAGGCGAAGCTTGGCTTTACCGCAAGAGGTTATATCTACAGCATCGCTTTTAGTCAATTGGCGGAGAGAGTGAGATTCGAACTCACGAGGCGGGGTTTAGCCGCCTACTCGATTTCGAGTCGAGCGCCTTC
>NZ_DCEA01000039.1:0-37019 GCF_002316705.1 Syntrophomonas sp. UBA1041 | reverse complement strand
CTACCGGGTCGACTGGCGATACCGGATCTACCGGATCTACTGGAGATACTGGAGCCACTGGGGCTACTGGAGCAACCGGCGCAACTGGAGCGACCGGAGCTACCGGCGGCGGGGCGATTATACCGTTTTCATCAGGTACACCTGTCAATCTGACATCTGTTGTAGGAGGGCTGGCAGGTATAGGAGGTTTGGTCGGATTCGGAAACTCTGGACCCACCTTGAGTGCTTTGGGAGCCACCATTGATCTTACCGGTGCATCAGGTACGTTGCTGAACTTTGCATTCTCCGTTCCCCGTGACGGTGTGATTACATCGATTGCAGCTTATTTCAGTACAACTTTGGGCATAACGCTGTTGGCGACCACGGTTACAATTGAGGCGCAGTTGTATAGTTCAGCTACACCGGATAATACCTTTTCCCCGATCGGGCCTTTAATAGCCTTGGCGCCTTCGCTAACAGGCACAGTGGGAATCGGTCAGATCAGCAACGCCATCGCTACGGGTTTAACCATACCGGTTACCGCTGAAACTCGTATATTAATGGTATTCTCTATATCTGTTGTGGGCGTGAATCTTGTCACTGCTGTAGAAGGATATGCCAGCGCCGGAATCACAATAATATAAAGATTAAATGCCTGATCGAAACAATTATCGCTGCTCGAATCCCAGTAGCTATCCCGAATTAAATTCAAGCCTGCCGGAATATACCGGCAGGTTTTTTCAGTACACCTGGGTGCGCTAATTATCGGGATGAGAATCCAAACTATATATTCATTAATAAACTAATTAGTAAAACAGTGTCGGAGGAGCATCATGGAGATTAGTATTGTGCTTTTGACTTACACGCATTTGGACCTGGTACGGCAATGTCTGGACTATATCGCCAATTATGCCGATGTGCCCTATGAGCTTATTGTGATTAACAACGGTGCAAATGAAGAAACCATTAAATATTTGCAAGAACAAGAAAATATTCATCTCATTCTGCATGCAGACGATGTCGGGATCGCCCGGGGCTATAATGAAGGACTGGAAGTAGCCGGTGCTGATTATGTTTTGTTTATGAATCAGTATAGTTTGTTGACCGAGCACTGCCTGAGCAGTATGATGAGCTGTTTACAGTCATCTGAATCGGCTGCTATGGCCGGACCGGTCAGCAATGATGTCAGCGGTCTGCAGCGTATTCCTATTCCTTACCAGGATTTAAGCGAGTTAAAAGCCTTTGTCCATACCAATCATGTTGAAAACCTGGGAGCCAGTAAACCGGTATTCCGTTTATTAAGCCATTGTTTACTGGTGAAGAAAGCGATTCTTGATGATATCGGCACATTTGACGAAATTTTCGGATTAGGCACCTTCGAGGACGATGATTTATGCTTGCAGGCTGTTAATAAAGGCTATACCCTTCATATTGCCCTTGATGCCTTCGTTCATTATATTAATCCTCTTGCCTTGCCTGGATTTGATACAGTAAGGTTTTATAAACAGTTAGCCAATAATCGCAAAAAGGCCATTGACAAGTGGGGATTCGATATTACTAATTATCTGCTCAGTAGAAGAACGCCTGTAAGTATCAGCCTGTGCATGATTGTAAAAAATGAAGAAAATATCCTGGCCCGCTGTCTGGATTGCGTAGTCGAAATAGTTGATGAAATCATCATTGTCGACACCGGATCAAGTGACGGCACCAAGGCGGTTGCCTCGCGCTATACCGATAAAGTCTATGATTTTATCTGGATTGATGATTTTGCCGCTGCGCGTAATTTTGCCTTCAAGCAGGCTACCAAAGAATATATATTCTGGCTGGATGCCGATGATATCATTTCAGACGAAGATCGCCTGAAATTGCTGGCACTCAAAAATGTCCTTGATCCCGCCGTTGATTCAGTAACCATGAAATATTATCTGGCCTTTGATCAGTATGGAAATGTAACCACCAGCAACCGCCGCAACCGTCTGGTAAAGCGTTCCACGCATTTTCAATGGATTGGAGCCGTACATGAATATCTGGCGGTTTATGGACGTATTTTGGATAGTGACATAGCCATAATTCATAAAAGCGAATGGCATGATTCGGACCGGAATCTAAACATATATGAAAATCGTCTGGCCGCGGGAGAAACTTTCTCCCCGCGCGATCAATACTATTACGCCAATGAATTGCTGGACCATCAGATGTATGAAGCGGCCATTGAATGGTATCAAAAATTTTTAGCGGCTGGACAGGGCTGGGTGGAAGACAATCTGTCCGCATGCCGCAAGCTGGCTGAATGCTATCAGAAATTGGGTAATCAGGATAATGCTCTGAAATTCGTCTTACAATCATTCCTTTATGATATACCTCGGGCTGAATTTTGCTGTCAACTGGGCTATAGCTTTTTTATCAAAGAGCAATACCGGCAGGCTGCCTTCTGGTATAAACTGGCTACCCAATTAGAGCGACCGGTTGATCATCGTGGCTTCATAATTCATGCCTGCTGGACCTGGGTACCTCACCTCCAGCTGTGTGTTTGTTATGACCGCATGGGGAATTATGAGTTGGCTTATCACCATAATGAGTTGGCAGCCGCTTATATACCCGATGACCCTAATATAATAAACAACAGAGCCTATTTAAAAACCAAACTTGGCAAATAAAAATCACATTAATGATCGAAGCGGCATTCGGATTTCATCATATAAAGGGACACTAGGGCCGATTCCGCCAGGACAATGTACGCTTGCTCTATTGCAAAAATGTATTAATATATTTCAGGCTTATAATAAGCTGATTTTGTAACAAATATATGGTTTATTGAATAATTTATGGAAAGATAAACAACCCATGGAAACATTTGCCTGATTGCTTCATTAGGCAGCTTTATATTCAAAGATTCTGTGAATGTATAAGGAGGTTATGGTAATATGGCTTATGGTAAGCCCCAAACACATAATACTTGCTGCGCAAATAGTGATTCCCATGCTAAACGGGAGCCAGCTGTTCTGAGCTGCGGTTCCGGCGCCGGATTGACTCTCCCGGTTTCTAGTCCCTCAAACGGGTGTAGTGGCGGATGCTGGAAGCCGCCAGCCTTGGTTGTGGGCAGCGTTGCCGTCAACACCCAGGAAATGTCCAATCCGACTGTCAAAATAGATTTTTCCAGCATTATTAATTATGGAACCCAGAGCTGTTCTGGGCAGTTCTTTATCGGCATTATTTTTCAGCTTAGCAAAGTCTGCGATCATGGCAGTAAAGTTCCGTTGAATACCTGGATATTTCAAAAAGGCTTTGATCTTTTTCAACAGGATGTAATGGGCCAGCGTAATGGTCTGTCAGTTGTCAGCGATTTCCAGGACCCCTTCGAGTTTACCTGGTGCGAATGCCAGGACTGCCCGGGTTGTTGCTCCTATATTTTGGAAATCATCGACTTCCACACTGATTATATTACCCATGTCTCTATTACAAATGTAAATATTAATGCCCTGGCGGTTGAATAACCATAGTAAAAGTCCATTCAGATGTTTAAAAGGTATGGGCTCAACCGGTTTGAAAGTTTCATCTTCATTTAAAGCGAACAGTTAAGGACACGGCTGAATTGCTGTGTCCTTAACTGTTGTCAGCAAAGGCGGCTATGGAAGCAATAACAGCCTCTCTGCATAAACCCCGACTTGATTCGCAAAGCTATAAAAAAGATTAGGAGGTTAGATAAATGGCATTACTAGGTGATCCTTTTGTTGCCAACGTGACCAAACAACTGTCTCAGCAAGAGTTGCTGCAAGCCATCAGGATCGATATAGCTGGAGAAGTTGAGGCCATAATCGGCTATGAAGCCCACGCTATGGCTACCAGTGACGAAAGGGTAAAAAAAATACTAACCCACATCGCCGATGAGGAACGGCGCCATGTCGGAGAATTGCAGCAACTGCTGCATATGCTCAACCCGCACGAGCAGCAGATGTTTGACCAGGGTCAACAAAAAATCATGCAACAGCAATCCCAAGATTTCTCTCAGCCCATGCAGTAAGCTAAGATAATTAAAAGCAGTGCTTATTGGGAAGAGTCGAGAGTTATTTTGGCGCATTTTATCCGGGAACCAGATTAAAGGGCTATAATAATAGTGTAAACCTCAGGCAGTTAAGAGAAGAGAAAGGAGTTAAAATGAGCACTATCATCAATATTGCGGGAATGAGTTGTAATCACTGTAAAATGGCAGTGGAAAAGGCCTTAAAAGCGGTTCCCGGCGTGAAAAGCGCCCAGGTGGATCTGGAAAAAGGACAGGCCGTTATCGAGGGCGCACCGCAGCGCGAGAATTTGGTCAAAGCTATTGAGGAAGCGGGATACGAGGTAGTCTCTCAATAAAAGGCCGGCTGCAAAACCTTTTGCATTACGCGAGGATATTTATTATCATATATGAAGTATAGATGGTGGGATTATTGCGCATTTGCTGCAGATAATCCCGCTGTGCTGTAAGTTAGGAGGTGAAGTCATTGGTAACTAAGGATATGATCATTAAGGACATCGTGGATAAATACCCCCAGACTTTGCCGGTCTTTGGACAGTTCGGTATGGGGTGTCTGGGCTGCAGCGGGGCTCTATTCGAAAGCCTGGAACAAGGAGCGTTGGCCCACGGTATCGATGTGGAGGTTATGTTGAACGCCATTAACAAGCTCGTGCAGAAACAATAGCTTGGAAGGCAGTCTGTTTGCATTAAACGGGGGGTGGTTATGGTTTATCCCAACGGTACAGTGTTGGCTGTAAACATCTCTGAAAAGCGGGGAGAAAAGAAACATGATATCGGTGAGGCCTACCTTCAAGAGGGACTGGGAATAACCACAGATGCCCACCGTGGGGAGTGGCACCGCCAGGTCAGCCTTTTATCGCTTTCCAGTGTGGAAAAAATGCGCCAACTAGGGATTGATATTCAGTATGGCGATTTCGCCGAAAACCTGACCGTATCCGACCTGGAAGTATATACCCTGCCGGTAGGAACCAGGCTTAAGATCGGCGAGGCTTTAGCTGAAGTGACGCAGATCGGCAAAGCCTGCCACAATCAGGGTTGTGCCATCAAAAAGCAGGCCGGTCATTGTGTCATGCCCTTAGAAGGCATATTTGTAAAGATTTTAGAATCCGGCCGGGTCAAACGCGGCGATATAGTGCAGGTATTATATACCTAATGAATTGAACATCATACACCTCTGCTGGGAGGTGTATTTTTTTTGTCTTGATTTCCCGGGATGAACTACCTGCCCCGATGCGATTATTTTCGTGTTTTTTCTCCATACCGTGTGATATTATGTGGGCAGGGGGTGCTTTTATGAGGATATCGGTATTGGCTTTGCTGGGTCTGGTTGTGCTGTTTTCAGCATCTTCCTGCACCAGGCTTGATTCCAGGCAAACACCTCCGGTTCAGCCGGTAATTGCTCAACCGCAGCAACCACAGATACCGGAGCCGGTTGCCGAGCCCGTCCCGGCCACTCCGGCAGCGCCTCAGCCGTCCGTCGAACCGGGTACGGCAGATCCCGGCTCGGAGACTTCAAAAGGCTATGATTGGTATTTTCGCCGCAACAGTCAGCATACCACTCCCGGGGCGCCAGCTGAGGCGGGCAGCTGGTTGAAAGACTACCGGGGTTTCTATGTCTTGCCCAACAGCAGCCAGAAGATATATTTGACCTTTGACTGCGGATATGAACTGGGTTACACTTCGACAATACTGGACACTCTAAAAAAACATGATGTGAAAGCCGCTTTCTTTATTACCGGCCAATATATAAAGACCCAACCCGATCTGGTTACCAGAATGCATCAGGAGGGGCATTTGGTATGCAGCCACACCTGGAACCATCCTGACATGACCACACTGTCCTCAGACCAGATCGAACAGGAACTGCAGCGCCTGGATCAGGCCTACCGACAGCTGACCGGGACCTCTTTAGACCCTTATCTTCGCCCCCCTATGGGGCGGTATTCCCAATTCAGCCTGGCTGAATCCGACCGCCTGGGTTATCATACGGTTTTCTGGAGCCTGGCTTTTAAGGACTGGGATCCCAATCAGCAGCCTGGCCCACAGGTATCATATCAAGAGGTTATGAACAATATACACCCCGGGGCGGTGATTCTCCTTCATGCTGTTTCCCACAGCAACACCGAAGCACTAGACAGAATACTCGCCGATTTGAAGGCGCAGGGCTATGTCTTCGCTCTCTTTGAGTAGCCTTCCTTTTCTCTTAAAAACTGCCGCTTAACCGGTCATTTCTTGATAGCGATCATCTTTAGGAATATGATATTATTGTTGGGCCTATTTATCTTTGAGGGGGCGGCTCCTTCGCGGCGGCGACGAATTTGGCCGGGCCATAGAGCGATTGCCGGTTGAACAGTAGCAGAAAGGATTAAGGCATGCATTTTTTTGCTGATTATCATACTCACACCTCTTATTCAGGCGACAGCGAAGCGCCTATGCAGGATATGGCAAGACGCGCTGTAGAAATGAACTTGAAACAATTGGTGTTTACCGATCATGTAGACTATGATTATGCGGATCTGAACTTTGAACAGATTGATTTTCAGGCTTATTCCCAGGAATTTGCGGAGCTTAAACGAAAGTACCGCGGTCAGATCGATCTGCTGATGGGGGTTGAAATCGGATATCAGCCACATGTGGTGGACCGCATCAGGGATTTGTTAAAAAGCCATCCTTTTGAGTTCGTAATCTGTTCAACTCATATGGCGGATAATCTCGACTTCTACACCGGGGCTTTTTTCGAGGGCAAGACCTCTCGCAACGCATATGAGCGTTACTTTCAGAATGTATTGCAAGGCATTCAGGAGCTGGATGATTTTGATGTATACGGACACCTGGATTTTATTGTAAGGTATGGGGATTACCAGGTGAAGCAGCTGCATTACCGCGATTATTCGGATATTGTCGATGAAATTCTCAAGTGCTTGATCTATGCCGGCAAAGGCATCGAAGTCAACACCTCGGGATTTCGCTATGGGCTGGAGCAGCTGCATCCGCAAACCGAGATATTAAAGCGCTACCGCCAGCTAGGAGGAGAAATCGTTACCATAGGCTCTGATGCTCATTATCCCCAAGATATCTGTTTTGAGTTTCAACAAGCCTATGAAACCCTCATTGGGTTGGGCTATAGGTATATGACCGTCTATAAAGAGCGCAAGCCCTCTTTTATTAAAATGGACCGGTAAGAAACCCGGTACGAACCTGGATAAAGCCCGGTTTTTGGCGGTTTTGAGATCGTTACCACCTCCCTTGACACATATCAAATACCAGAAAATACCTGGAAACAGGAGTCACTTTTTATCGATTGGCCTCATATGATGTAAGGCGCTCTATTTTAGGAGGTGGTATATTGAGCATCCTCACCGGGCTGTTAGCCTTTGCGGCTCTGCTTAAGGGAAGTCTGCTACTATTCGCCTATCTCAATAATCAGGTCTTTCCCCAGCCATTGAAGGAGGAGGAAGAAAAAGCGCAGTTGTCACTGCTGAAACAAGGCAGTGAAGATGCCCGCAACATCCTTATAGAACACAACCTCCGGCTGGTAGCTCATGTTGTCAGGAAATATGAAAACAGCGGCGAAGACATGGAAGATTTGATTTCAATTGGTACGATTGGTCTTATCAAGGCTATCAAAACCTACAATGATGAGCGTGCTGTCAGGTTGGCGACTTATGCTGCGCGATGTATTGAGAACGAGGTGCTCATGCATCTGCGCAATACTAAAAAACTCAAGCAAGAAGTATCTATTTACGATCCTATCGGCTTCGACAAAGAAGGCAACGAAATCTCTCTAATTGATGTGTTGACCACTGATAACGAGATCATTGACAGTGTGGAGCTCAAACTGCAGGAAGAAAAGGTGCGCAAGACAATTGATATCCTTTCCCGAAGGGAAAAACAGGTTATCGAAATGCGCTATGGACTGTTTAACGGACTTAAGGAGACTCAGCGGGAGATCGCTAGAAAAATGGGGATATCGAGATCTTATGTGTCAAGAATTGAGAAGCGAGCCCTAAAAAAGCTGATTAATGAAATAAGTGTTCAAACCTGATCCTGGATGCTGGGAGGCAACTTCCCAGCAAAATTTTAGGACCGCTATAGGACAGGCAGGCCAATATGCTTAAGCGCAGACTTAAATTGTATCTTAATACGCTCAATATCGCCTTGCCTGCACCGCTTTGTCAGCATAGCTCGATAATAAGCGAAATTCAAGTTTTCCTGCGCATTCCTGCTATTGTTGGGAAAACCTGTATGGATATGAATTCAAATATGATCTGCAAATAGTTGCAAAAAAGATGAACTTAAATAGGACTTTAAGTCCAACACATATAGTTATTGTATACTAAACTCTTGCAGGATTATTAGCCAGGAAGTAGAATAGTACTATATATAGTATAATTACAAAAAAATCCAATCGAATGCCTCTGTCAGACCGGAGCAGATGGGGGGGATAACCATGGATTCCCAGGATCGCATAAATGAAGAATTGACCGCAGAAATCCACACCATGCGCGATAGGATTGATGAAGTCGTGGCATTGAACAGCCGTTTGCATGAGGAAATTGAGCAACTCAAGCAAAACAATGCCATACTGGTGGAATATCAGGACCGTACCGGACTAGCCTTATGGGCCGGCCAGGTATTTCTATGGGACTGGAATGTGCTCACCAATACGGTCTACGTCAGTGACAGATGGGCGAATATCCTGGGTTATGATTGGGATGAAAACACCCGTCCCCTGCAAGAGTGGCGAGATCTGTTTCACCATGAGGATATCGACAGACTGACCGATGCGGCACAGTCTTATATTGAAGGGCCGAATAAGTGCTATGAGGCGGAATGCCGCATAAAGAACGGGCAGGATGAATGGGTCTGGGTGCGTCTCTCGGGAAAAATGATTTTTAAAGACCATAATGGGCGTACCTTGAGGTCTCTGGGCCTGGGCAGCCCGTCTTTGCAGAATCAGGCCCTGGAGGACAGCGAACAGCGCTACCGCGCGCTTTTTGAGAATAATCCGGTAGGGCTTTTCAAATATGATGCCCACGGCAACATCACCGACCTCAACCATTATATGCTTCAAGTGCTGGGGGCCCCATCTAAAGAGGAGCTTCGCCATCTCAATCAGCTGGCCCAATCCGAAAAAGAAATGGCCTTGATCAAGTATGAATTGCTGGAGACGGTAAGGGAGGGCAAACCCGGCACCGGAGAAATACATTTTGTATCTTCCTGGGACCGGGAAGTATGGCTGCAGTATAAAGCCAATCCCATATATGACCAGCACGGCAAGGTGATTGAAGTCATAGTTGCCTGTGAAGAAATCAGCGAACGCAAGCAGGCCGAGGAGCGCATCCGCTATCTCAGCTTTAATGACCCCCTCACCGGGCTTTATAATCGGGCCTTTTTCCAGGAAGAGTTAAAGCGGCTCGATACGCAGAGACAGCTTCCCATGAGCATAATCATGGGCGACCTCAACAGCCTGAAATTGATTAATGACGCATTCGGGCACCACAAAGGGGATGCGGTTTTAAAAGCGGCGGCAGATGTACTGCGGGCTTCCTGCAGACATGAGGACATTATCGCCCGATTGGGCGGCGACGAATTTGTGGTTCTGTTGCCCATGACCAGTGCCGATGTAGCAGAGGAAATCTGCAACCGCATCCAAAATAATTGTAGAAAAACCGAACAGAGTTCAGAACAAGTGAGTCTGGCCCTAGGGATGGCTACCCGTACCGACATTACTCAGGACTTGGAAGACATCATGCGTGAAGCGGAAGACCGCATGTACCATAACAAACTCATCGAAAGCCGCAATATTCGCAGCTCCTTCATAATGTCCCTGGAGCGCACCTTGCGGGAGAAAAGTCATGAAACTGAAGAACACACGGCACGCCTACAGCAGATGTCAAGCATGATCGGCAAGGGAATGAGGATGAGTGAAGCTGAACTGGACGCCCTTAATCTGCTGGCAGCTTTACATGATATTGGCAAGATCGCTATTCCCAGCACGATTTTGGATAAGGCCGATTTTCTTTCCATGGAAGAATGGGATACCATGAAGAAGCACCCTGAAATCGGCTACCGAATTGCCCTCTCCACCCCGGAACTGGTGCCTATCGCCGAAGCCATTTTAGCGCATCACGAATCTTGGAACGGCAATGGATATCCACTGGGATTGAAAGAAGAGAAAATCCCCTTATTATCTCGCATCCTGTCGGTGTGCGATGCTTATGATGTTATGGTGAATGGACGCCCTTATCGTGAGCCTATCAGCAAACAGGAAGCTCTAAATGAACTGCAGCGCTGTGCGGGTACGCAATTCGATCCTCATGTGGTCAAGGTGTTTGTGGAGAAAATGGCCTGAATCAAGATTTGAGCAGGTCTATGAAGTGCTGCAGGATGCGAGAGGTCATACCCCAGATTACTTCCCCCTCCCAAAAATAAAAATACTGCCAGTAATTCCCGATGCGCAGCGGGTAATTTTTCCCCTGGGGAATCAACTCGAAAGGGAAATCCTCCTCCATGAACATACGCACCGAGACATTGTGAATCTGGGGCTTGGCTTCCAAGAGGTAGGATAAAGGCACAAACAGCAGGCGTTCCACCTCTTGATAATTCAGGCGTATCTGGTGACGAGCATTGATAAATGCCAGGTAAGGGAATATCATGCAATTGGCGGGGTGAACCATAATATCCAGAGGAGCGATGATTTCGATATCATCGGGGCTAAGCCCTAATTCCTCACAGGTTTCCCTGACGGCGCTGGCCCTGGTTCCCTTGTCACAGGGTTCCGTCCTGCCCCCTGGAAAGCAAATCTCACCGGGCTGCCATTTTAAAGTGGCAGCCCTTTTTTCGAAAACCACATAGATCTCATCATTCTCTGTAATCAGCGGCACGATGACTGCCGATTTTAAGGTTTCGGCATGGCCTAGAACTTTGGGCCTACGGCCTTGAACAGAGCGAATTTTATCCTCAAGCATAAACCCTCCGCGTTGATTTATGGTGCTATCGTATATTGCGAAAGCGTTGATGTCACCAGGGCATCACCCGACCTGAACTCGCGTTTTACCAGGCCGACCTTCTCTTGGTAATATTCGGTCACCACGCTTTCCGGGGTTCGAGCCTCAATCTGCAGGCACTTCTCGAATTTACCCGCCGGCGTATCAATGGTGGCGTCAACGGAAACGATCTTTTTCTCCATATTGCCGCTCGTCCAGGTAGTGCCTGCAGTAAGCGGCGCTTTTATAATAACGGTATTGTCATTGCCTGTAAAAGCGGGGTCCTCCAGAAGATTGTCAGGCTCATATTCCTCCCCTTTGAAGAATATTCTGGTGACAGCATCGGCATTGACTTCGAATACGGCACTACTGACTGTGCCGCCGTTGGATTCCTTAAACTGACCCCGGTTGTCTTTGCTATAAATGACTTCCCGGGTAAACGAGGCAAATTCGTTGCCTTCCCCCTGATAAGTCCAACTGCTGCCGGCCTTTATGGGGAAATAGGATTGGGCGGTCAGGACCGCAGGTGTAGGCTGGGGCGCGGTATTCCCCGGCTGAGGGGTTTGGCTGCCGCCCGGAGGTGCAGCCTGGTCACTGCAACCTGCTGCCAGTAAGAGGAGCAACAACATTCCTACCTGAAGTAATCGGCGCATAAATAACCACCTTTCATTCATTATACATTATAAGAGGAAAAATTAGACAGGTCCAGGTTTTCAAGCAGCTGCATAGGGGGTATTTTGTTTTATCGTGGGTTATGCTGCTGCAGAAAAGCCGGACCGTTTAAAAAGGAGTTCCGGTCTTGATATAGTATTTTTTATAATGTACTGTCTTATTATTGAGGAACTCTCAGTAATAAATACGATTCGATCTCATTAAAATATCAATGTGTATTAGTCTAGCTTAAGCAGGCGGGCTAAGGTTAGGGGGGATGGTCCTTTGCCGGAGCTGCGAAAAGACATGGTCAGGGACAACTGGGTGGTAATAGTAGCCGATAACGCTTTGAAACCAGGTCAATTCCCCATCAATCGCAATCAGGTCAGTTCCCATTTTGATGGCAGTGACTGTCCTTTTTGTGAGGGGCATGAAGCCCGTACCACCCAGGAGATTGCTGCCGTTCGCCTGCAGGGCAGTCTCCCGGATGCACCGGGGTGGCTGGTGCGTACTGTGCCCAACAAATTTGCGGCTTTTAACCTGGAAGGAGAGCTGCACAGGTCACATACCGGTCTTTTTGAATGTTTTAATGGTTTGGGTCATCATGAGGTAGTGGTTGAGACTCCCTGGCATTATCAGGAGATTCATCAGCGCAGTCCGGAACATATCGGCCACCTCTATCGTTTGTTGAGGCAGAGGTATCAGGATTTAAAGCAAGACAGCCGAATAAAATATATTCAGATTTATAAGAACCGCGGTTTATTCGCCGGGGCCTCACAACAGCACAGCCACAGCCAGATCCTGGCCTATCCCATGGTGCCCGAACAGAGTGCGCCCATCAGGCGCTATTACCAAAAACACCGGCGCTGTCTCATATGTGACACCATTGAAGCGGAAAAGGCCAAAAAAGTTAGGATAGTAGCCGAGACTGATTATTTCTTGCTGCTGTGTCCTTATGCCTCGCGGTTTTCCTATGAAGCCTGGATCATACCCAAGACCCACACCGAGCATTATGACGGGATTTCTGACCTGGAGATTGAAGATTTGGCTGTTATCAGCAAGGCATATGTCGGGGCTATGATGAATGCCCTGGATCAGCCGGCCTATAATATCAGTATAAATACCGCGCCGGTCAATAATGGAGAAGAGAGGGGATATCACTGGTTTATGGAGATCACTCCCCGTTTGATGGTGATGAATGCGGTGGAAATCGGCACCGGCTTTTATATGAATCCAGTAGCACCGGAGCGAGCCGCGCAGATACTGGGTCAGGCTATACGGGACGGTCGTGAGGTTGGGATATGATAGATAAACTGTATCCCGATTTACAGGTGGCCTCTCTGATGGATATCCCGCTTGAAACCCTTGAGGCTCACAAAATCAGGGCCTTAATTTTGGATCTCGACAATACTATCACAGAGTGGAACAGCAATATAGTGCACAACCAGGTGGGGGAATGGTTCCAAACCATAAAGAAGGCGGGGTTTAAGGCTTGTATCTTATCAAATAACAAAGAGCAGCGCTGCCTGGCTGTTGCCAAACGCCTGGACATTCCCTTTATATATAAAGCCAGGAAGCCTCGCCGTGCCGCCTTTTATCGCGCTATGGAGATAATGAAGGTTAAGCCTGAAGAAACCGCAGTGATCGGGGATCAGATTTTTACTGATGTCCTGGGAGGAAATCGCGCCGGGTTGTTTACCATACTGGTAACACCTCTGGCTAGAAAGGAATTTTTCGGTACTAAGATTTCCCGGGCTATGGAGAAAATGGTCTTATATCGTTTGAAACGAAACCAAAAGCGAAAGGCCAGGCGTTTCTAACTGCCCCAACCCACCGCAGTATCTGAAATTATTATCCAGTCGGAAGATGACATCTAACCGGTGTAAAAGGAGCATGCCATGGATATCAATACCCAAACCCGCTGCCTGGGCATTATAGGCAATCCCCTGCAGCACAGCCTTTCCCCCTTACTGCATAATCGCACTTTACGCCATTTAGGTCTCAATTATGTCTATCTGCCCTTTGAAATAGACGCCAACCAGTTAAAAGAGGCGGTGAACTCCATCCGCAGCCTGGGCATGGCCGGGATCAATGTGACCATTCCCTTCAAGGAAGCAGTGATTCCTTATCTGGATGAACTCAGCCCGGAAAGCAGAGCTTGTTCGTCGGTGAATGTAATAGTAAATCAATCGGGGCGTCTTGTCGGACACAATACAGATGGAGCCGGGTTTATGCAGGCTTTACAAGAACATCCCCCTAAGAAGACGGAAAGTGCTTTATTAATCGGCTGCGGCGGCGCTGCCCGGGCCGTAGCCTATCAATTGGCGGCAGGGGGATTCAAGCGACTGATACTGCTGGACATCGATTTTAAACGGGCCCAATCCCTGGCCCTTTTCATAAACCGTCAATCCGATGGTCTGGCTGTGGCCATCGAGATGAGCCAGAAGGCATTCGAGCAAAATGCCAATCGCACTGATTTGATAGTGAATTGCACTCCAATCGGCATGTTCCCGGACATTACCAATAGCCCGGTCACAAACCTTGATGCGGTTGAACCCGGGACTGTGATATGTGATATAATTTACAACCCGCGGGTGACCATGCTGCTCAATATGGCCAAGACGGCTGGCCTGCCCACTGTTGACGGCCTGTCGATGTTCGTTAACCAGGCTGCTTTGAGTTTGGAATTGTGGCTGGGGGTCAAAGCCCCGTTAGAGTTCATGAGAGGAGTAGCAGAAAATGGCCTGCGATGAAAAGGGATTCACCTTACTCGAGCTGCTTGTGGTGATGCTGATTACCGCATTTAGCCTGGCGGCGGCTGCCCCCGCCCTGGAACAGGTGATTGCCCGGCAACGCCTGGACAACAGCGCTCAACAGATGGCCTGGACTTTACGCTCCGCCCAGCAAAAAGCCATTTATTCCGGGCAGGAGCAGATGGTGCGCTTCTATTATTCCACCAATTCGTATTTGATGGGGACGACCCGCTATTATCTGGATGGGGCGCAGTATGCCGCAATACCCAATTTCCCCACCCGGATCGGCAGAGTTCCGGCATGTATTTTCCAGCCTTCGGGTATACCGCGCTCCGGGGGCACCGTGGTGTTGATGAATGGAGGAGAGGATACCTACTATGTGATAGTAAGCCCGGTAGCAGGCCGGATCAGGGTGGCTGATCAACCGCCTGCCAGCTGGTAGCCGGGCGGTCCATATCATTAGAACGCAAAAGATGAGGAGTATATGAATGCTAAGTTTTCAAACCTGTGGTGAATCACATGGCAAAGCCCTGATAGGGGTGGTAACTGGTTTTCCGGCCGGAGTCCCTATCGACAAGGCCGCTATCGATTATGAACTTAACAGGCGGCAGCAGGGTTACGGGCGCGGCGGGCGCATGGCTATAGAAAATGATCAGGTCGAGTTTTTGTCCGGTGTCCGCAATCAGATCAGTCTGGGCAGTCCCATTTCGTTTATCATCGCCAACCAGGATTACCCCAACTGGCAGAACGTAATGAACAGCGGCGCATGCGAACAGATGGAAGAGCGTCAGGTGACGTCGCCCCGGCCTGGCCATGCCGACCTGCCCGGGGCCATGAAATATAATCATCGGGATATGCGCAACGTGTTAGAGAGGGCCAGCGCTCGCGAGACAGCCTCCCGGGTGGCGGCGGGAGCAATTTTTAAACAATTCCTGGCCGTTTTTAACATATACATTTATAGTCAGGTGGTGGCTATCGGAAAGGTCAGCTGTCCGGGCAAGCCGGTAAACCGTGAGAATTGGCAGCAATTGCAACAGGATTTGAAAAATTCCGCGGTACACTGTGCCGATCCCCAGGCCTCAAAGGATATGATGGAGGCTATAGATGCCGCTCGCCGGGACGGGGAATCGCTGGGAGGATGTTTTGAAGTAGGTGCGGTCGGGATTCCGCCGGGGCTGGGCAGCCATGTATCCTGGGATGCAAAACTGGACGCTCTTCTAGCCGGGTTATTGATGAGCATTCCTGCGATCAAAGCGGTGGAGATCGGCGAAGGTGTGCAGAATGCCGCATTGCCAGGTTCTAAGGTTCATGATGAAATACTCTACAATCCTCAACAGGGCATATACCGCCAAACCAACCGGGCCGGGGGCCTTGAAGGCGGTATCAGCAACGGGGAGACGGTTTGGGCCCGAGGCTATATGAAACCGATACCGACCTTGTATAAACCTCTTAAGAGTGTGGATACCAGGCTGTGGCAGGATAAAGAGGCCACAGTGGAGAGATCGGATATCTGTGCGGTTCCGGCTGCGGCTGTCGTGGGTGAAGCCATGATGGCCTTCGGCATCGCCCGGGCCTTTTTGGAAAAGTTCGGCGGAGACCATTTGGATCAGATCCGAGATGCTTTTGAATGCTATCGCAAATATATGAAAAAGGTGTGGCAATGGGAAAAAATATAGTTTTAATCGGTTTTATGGGAACTGGCAAAAGCACAGTAGGGATGCGTCTGGCAGAACGGCTGCATCTTGAATTTGTGGATATGGATCGTGAGATTGAACGCATCACCGGCATGAGCATCAGCCAGTTATTCAGGAAACATGGCGAAACCAGATTTCGCTCCGAGGAGCAATTAATGGCGCAGAAGCTGGGGCAGCGCACCAATCTGGTCATAGCAACCGGCGGCGGGGTGGTGATTCATCCCGAGAATGTGGCGGCCTTGAAACGAAACGGCATTATTGTCGGTCTGGAAGCCAGCCCGGAGGTGATCATGTCCCGGGTAAGCCGTAAAAAGAGCAACCGGCCGCTTTTAAGCAAGCACACCACCATTGAAGACATCGAAAAAATGCTGGCCTCCCGGGAAGAATACTATGCCCGTGCGGATATCAGGGTCAACACCACCGGTCAGGAATTAAACAAGGTGGTTAATGAAATCATCTCCCAGGTAAAGAGAATGAATAGCAGGCGCAAGAATTCCTCAGAATCCCGGGAATGAGCCCAGGGGACAGCAGTAATTTCAGGAGGGTTGGACGGTGAACAAGTTGCGGGTGGATCTGGGGGAACGTTCATACAACATTATGATCGGGTCAGGCATATTGGATGAGGCCGGAGCGCTTATCAAGGCACAAGCAGGAGTGCAGAAAGTGCTCCTGGTAAGCAATCCCCTGGTTTTTTCTCTTTACGGGGAGCGGGTGTTAAACAGCCTGGCCGGGCAGGGCATGAAGGTTGCAGTTGCGCAAATGCCTGATGGAGAGCAGTTTAAGAATGTTAAGGAAGCCATGAAAATCGTAGACCAGGCTGTCCGGGCCGGGCTGGAGCGCTCCAGTGCGGTGGTTGCCTTAGGCGGCGGAGTGGTTGGAGATTTGGCCGGTTTTGTGGCTGCCATTTACCAGCGCGGAATCCGCTTGGTGCAAATACCCACTACATTGCTGTCCCAGGTCGACAGCAGTGTAGGCGGGAAAGTGGCGGTCAACCACCGTCAGGGCAAGAACCTGATCGGCGCTTTCCACCAGCCCGCGCTGGTGATAATAGACAGCAATACGCTTTTAAGCCTGTCATCCCGGGATTATTTGAGCGGACTGGGAGAGGTGGTCAAATACGGCATCACTTTTGATGCCGATTTTGTCTGCTACCTGGAAAAGCACCGCGAGCAGATTCTGAACCGCGATAAGAAAGTATTAGAGGCCATTATCCATAGCTGCTGTGAACTCAAGAGGATGATTGTGGCCCAGGATGAGCGCGAGGATGATCTGCGTATGAGCCTGAACCTGGGGCACACCTTTGGACATGCCCTGGAAAAACTGGGGCGCTACCGGATCTATACCCATGGGGAAGCTGTGGCCATAGGCACCGTGGCAGCGGCCATACTGGCAACGAAGCTGGGAATGCTTAATGAGCAGGATTTGAAACGCATAGGCGATCTCTATCAAGGCCTCGGCCTGGAAACCAGATTTCCCGGCTATCCGCCTGCAACGGTCTACCGTCATATGCAGAATGACAAAAAAGTTAAGGAGGGCCAACTGCGGCTGGTATTGCCTGAGGGTATCGGGCATTTCACCATCCGTGACGATGTGCCCCGACGGGCGGTCATTGAGGCCATCGCCTCAGCACAAAGCCTGCCTGTGTAGCTCTCTAGCGCCGGAGATTATCCCAATGGGATTCAATCTCGCTTAATTCGACCGCAGCTCCGACTTTGTCCTGCCAGCGGATGTAAGCCGCCAATCTGGCTAATCCCGAATCGATGGCATCCATTTGATCTTTCTCCACACTGAATTGAATACGGGGCTTAATGATTTGCCAGGCCGTATCCAAGGCCTGGTAATGCTGATGGGCCGATTCCCACTGAGCATTATCCAACGAGGTTTTCAACGCTGATAAATGCAGCACGACATTTTCTGTATCAGTACGGCCTGTGCTTAAATAGCTGTCCGCGTTCATAACAAGCAGGCATACCGTCAAAATCACGACAACTATGCTGTAATAAAGCAATTTCCGCACAGTTCATCCCCCCGTTTATTTGTCCTGATATTTGTCAACGAACAACACCCCGCTCTGAGAATTGTAAGTCGCCAGAAACACCTGGTCTGGACTCGATATTCCCTGGGCCTTGAGCTGTTTCATTAACCACTTTTGATTCACCCCGGCCCTCTTCAGATTTTCTTCCATTACAAGACCGCTATAAATGACTTCGGTGCTTATGCCTCCTTGCGGGGGAGTGATATTCAGATCCTTTCTGGTAGGGGTTTGATGTTCCGGCTTGAGCAGCACTGATAATGTGCCGCTGGTTTCCAGAACAGCGAACTCCACCTGGCTTAAATCAAACACGCTTTTGTCGCGAAGGTGCTCCAATAAGTCGGAAATGGTATAATGAACGGTTTTCATGTTTTGTTCCAGAATCTTACCCTTCATGATCACCACCACCGGTTCCCCGCTGAGAAAACGATCCGCCAGCTTCCAATGAATGCTGGACCACTGCATAATGGCCACTATGGCGGCCCAGGTAAAAAGACCCACCCAGTGGGGCCAGGCCGGACTGCTCAGGTCAGTTGAAACAGTGGCTGCTATTGAGCCGATAGTAATGCCCAAAACATAATCAAAAAAAGTGAGCTGACTTAGCTGCTGTTTTCCCAGCATTCTGGTGAAAATAAGCAGGGAGGCAAAAGCGATCAAGCTGCGCACAAAAACTACTAAAGCTTCGTTCATAATAACACCTGCTTTGTCTTGTTATGACCTATTATGAACGAAGCTTATCGTAATGATTCCTGATCCAGCCCGGATGTTAACCTTAAAGTGTATTATGTAAATGGCAGCCTGGCATATAATGCAGACTAGGCGGGTGTCGACCCTGGGGCGGATTTTAATATATAATGTCAAGAGACCGATGTGGTTAAAGGAGAATAGCTATGAATATCAGACAAGCCATTGAATTAGCCCTCGAACAAGAGAAGATGGCCAAGGAAAAATATCTGGAAATGTCCCGCATTGCAGAGGATCAGGAAACCCGACTCATGCTGGAACAGATTGCCAGGGAGGAGGAAAGCCATTACAGGCGCCTGCTGGAAAGGCTAAAAGCCATTAAATTGATGGGCAAATAATATCCTTCTCCTAATGCCCCGCTGACAGCCCGGAAGCACCTTGAGAACTCAAAAAGATGGTTCCGGCGATGATTGTCACCAAGAGCACGGCCAGTGAGATCAACGATATGACCATCTTGGATTTAACCTCATGCTCGCCTTGCATGTATTCTGCCAGAAGGTGGGTACAGTACACGGCATTGCCGGAAAACAACAACACCACAATGAATTGTATTGAGGCCGGTACCATCAAGTAACCTTCATGAGACAGGTTTTTCCACAGGGAATGACTATAATAAGCCAGGACGATAAACTCAATCAAACCCGCTGCATATTGGAATACCAGGCTTTGCTTCTGCATCTCGGTATTATGCTCCATCAGTTCGCGGATTTGAGCCTGTGTGGCCAGATTGCTGCGGCTGTTCATCATGTCGATGCGGCTCCGCACCACCTCGATAGCCGCCTGATAGTCTTCCTGGGATACCTGCAGGTTGGCTTCAGCTTGGGTCAGCTGGTCGAGACGCTCATGATAATTCTCCATCCAGGTATTTAACCGGGCCTGATCAAAATCTAAGGCAGACTCCTGCCGCAGCTGACGGGTCCACTGGTTTAATACGGCCTGCAAGTTGGCTTTGCCTTTTGCGATGAGGTGACGGCTTCCGGCTATTTTGGCATAAGAAGTGGTTAGTCTGTTCAATTGAGCACTCAATTCTTCGGTTTCTTTATGCTCTCCCTGGTCTGAAACCAGATTGGCATGCAGTATCAAGGATAACTCGCGGTCCAGAGCTGCAGTTTCCCGGTTTACTGAGGCCAGTTGTTCCCGCAAGAGCCTGCTTACTATTCCCGCCTTAAGTTGTTGAGCTTCGAACTGCGCCAAGCGCTGTCCCCAAAAAACAGAGCTGCTAGCATCGTAAACTTCGGGATTGGCTACATAAAAGATATTGGTCGGAGACAGGGCATATCTCATCAGTCGGCCGGCTTTTACCGGTATTTCCACACCCGGTTTTCCCCCCACCGCCGCTTCATAATGCTTGAGCAGGTCTTCCCAGGGATGTCCCGGGGCGATTACAACTGTGGCCTGGCCCAGGATCATATCCACATCCACTCCGGCTTGTTGCTCCAGGGATTTGATCTCTTGAAAAGAATCTTGCCAACTGCCTGCCGGACTGTAAGCCAGGGCCCAAACACAGCTCCCCTCTCCCGTAGAAAACTGCCAGAAGTTTTGTTTAAAGGGCAGACTATGGGGCAAGCCGCCGCCATCACAGTCAGTAAACGGCCGGAATCCGGCGTTTTGCAGCAAAGGAGCCATTTTGCCAATAAACTGCGGTGCATCCTCATCGAATAAGAAATAATATTGGAATATCCCTTCAACCATCGGCCGCTTCTTCCTTCCGAATTTTGCTAACAAAAACATAACAAAGATAGCCCAGTAAGTCCAGGTACTTTAAGTCGCCGTAGTAGATTGGCAACAGCAGGCTACAAAAACCCCAAAAACATCTTATGGAAATAATGTAAATAATTGTATATATTTAGAATAGACTGCTGAAACAAGCGGATGGTGTAGAAAAATGGCTTTTAAAACCGCCTCAGGCCATGCGAAGCACGCCCTTAAGCCGGGCTTATCCAAGGTTATTTCCTTCACCGAGCCAAAACAAACCTATTCAGAAGCCAGGCCGGAAGAACTCCGGGGCTGCATCTCCCTGAATAATCTGGGCTGCCTGGGCTGTATTGACTTGCTGGATGAGATCCTGCATCAGGCCATACAACACCGGGCCAGTGATATTCATGTCGAGCCCAGGGAAAATGATGTCCGGCTGCGCTTCCGGATCGATGGCGTTATATATCAGGTGGCGACTCTGGCCCATGAGGTTCATCCCCAACTGATATCCCGCATAAAAATCCTGGCGGGAATGGATATAGCTGAAAAACGGCTTCCCCAGGATGGACGCTTTACCTTTGCGGGTTTACACGGCAAGGTTGACTGCCGCGTTTCCACCATGCCTGCCGTACAGGGCGAGAAGGCGGTTATAAGGGTTCTAGACCGCTCACAGGCCATTACCGAATTGGGGCAGCTGGGTTTAAGCCGGCACAATTACGAACTCCTGACAAGCCTGTCCAGACGCAATCATGGCCTGCTGCTGGTGACCGGCCCCACCGGCAGCGGCAAAACCAGCACTTTGTACGCATTGCTGCACGGGATCAATACCGTGCACAAAAATATTATCACACTGGAAGACCCGGTGGAGTACTCTCTGGAGAACATCAACCAGGTGCAGATTAATAGCAAGGCCGGGCTCCGTTTCGCTAACGGGCTGCGCTCCGCCTTGCGGCAGGACCCGGATGTGATCATGGTAGGTGAGATCCGCGACGAGGAGACCGCACAGCTGGCGGTTCATGCGGCTTTAACCGGTCATTTGGTTCTATCCACCCTGCATACCAATAGTGCCGCAGCAGCGGTGGCCAGACTGATGGATATGGGGTGTGAGCCGTACCTCCTGGCCTCAGCCCTGACTGGCATTGTGGCGCAGCGCCTGATCCGGCTGTTATGCCCGATGTGTCAGGAAGGCTTCAGGTTGGATCATAGATCGGCGGTCCTTTTCAATCAACCCGAGTTGAGCGGGATGACGATGTACAAGCCGGTAGGGTGCAGCCAGTGTTTGGGTCTGGGCTATATGGGCCGAACCGCCATTCAAGAAGTGATGACAATTGGGCCGCGATTGAAAAAGGTCATCTATACAGGCGCCCGTTCTGAGGAGGAATTGGAAGCCCTGTCCATAGCAAATCACATGGTGCCGATAAAGCATGATGGGATTGATAAGGCTATACGGGGCTTGAGCAGTCTGGAAGAAGTGATGCGCGTGGTAAGCGAAGACAATGAAAGGGAAGGGCCATAATGGAGCAGGCGGCAGTAACACAGGACAAATCCGCTGATAAAGGATCAGCCCCTAAAGCGAATTTGGCTTTAACCCGGTTCGCTTCCATATTTGGACCAGGACTGGACTGGTTTAAATTGGCGGGCATACCGCGGCGTGAGATAGCCCAGTTATTCAAACAGCTGGCGGTGATGTTGGGAGCCGGTCTCAGCCTGGAACGCAGTTTGGAAATCCTTATCGCCCAGACTTCAAGACCCTATTTGAAAGAAGCCCTGGAGGACATACTGGATCAAGTCCGAAGCGGCTTTTCCCTCTATCATGCGATAGCCTCGCATGACAAGCTCTTTCCCGGACTGGCCGCGCAGATGATAGAGGTCGGCGAATCCGGCGGAGTACTCACCGACATGCTCTATCGGGCCAGTGAATACATCGAGCATCAATATGAAATCAACCAGCGGGTATTGACCGCACTGGCTTATCCCAGCATCGTATTTGTATTTGCGGTGGCTGCAGTGTTGAGTATAAGTTTCTTTATTATGCCAATGTTTACTGAACTCTACGCCACCAGCGGGGTGCCCTTGCCAGCCCTGACCATCCTGGTGATTTCCAGCGCAGAATTCATCAGGCATTTCGGCATGCTGGTTTTGGCCCTGTTTTTGGCCGGCAGCTTTATAATAACCGGGGTTATACGAAAAACGCCCCTGGCTTTGCCGGTCCATCAGCGGGTGCTTACCCTCCCTATTGTTGGAAAAACCATCCGCAGCCGGGCCATCATGCAGATTACAGAGACTCTGGCCGTTTTGCTCAAAGTCGGGGTGCCTGCCTTGGCTGCACTGGAGACGGCCGGGAAAACGGTGGAAAACCTCTACCTGCAGAAGGTTATTAAAGAGACCTGCCTGAATATGCGGGCCGGACAGGGTATAGCCCGGAGTCTGGCACAATACCGCATTTTTGAAGAGATGTATATCCGCATGATTGCGGCCGGAGAAGAGAGCGGCAGCCTTGCTGAAATGCTTGACGCACTGGCCACGCATCTAAAAAAGGAACTACTGCACAGGCTGGATGGCATGATCGCCTTGCTGGAACCAGCCTTGATTTTAGTGGTGGCTTTTCTAGTGGGTACAACGGTAATAGCTACGCTCCTGCCGATGTACAGCCTCATGGATCTGGCCGGCGGCTTGTAGTTTAGCAGAGAAAGAAAGGAGGTGTAAAAGGTGAGTGTAATGAGAATAAGGTCAAAGCTTAAAGGGGAACAGGGTTTTACCTTAATCGAACTTATTGTGGTTATGGCCATATTGGCCCTTTTGGCCGGATTGGTGGTGCCCAGATTCGCCAATATACTAGCAGACTCTGAGACTAAAGCCAATCAAGCCAATCTGGATATGCTCAACAACGCCTGTGATTTATACGAGACCAATACAGGCAATACGGTGGCTGATCTGAATGAACTGGTTACGAATGATTACATCAAATCCATTCCCACCAACCCCGTAACCGGAGCGGCCTATACCCTGGCAGAGCTGAGCCGTGGGGAATAGGATCAGACAAGGTCTGAGAGCCCGCAGCAGTCAACTTCGGAACTGTGCCGGAGTCACCTTGCTGGAAGTTCTGGTGGCTTTATTGTTGCTGGGATTGTTATCGGGCTCCATCATTAAGATCGCCGGCGTCAGCGGGCATTGGGTAAAAGAGGCCGAACGGCAGACTCAGGCCTCGGTATTGGCTTTCGGGATTCTGGATTATTACCGCGCCGACCCCGGCGGCCTGGCAAGCGGGCCTTTAAGCGGTAGGGATGCTCGTGAATTGTTGTTTGGCGAGCCGGTAGAAGAGAACATCTATCCCTGGCAGATCGGCTATCAGCCCTATGATGCTCAAGAGGAATTGTTGGAAATTCAGGTGAGGGTTAACTGGGATGGTGGACAAACTGAAAAAGCAGTGGAGATGTACACCCTGTTGTACGCTCCTCCGTAAATTCTTGTCAGGTTTAAAAGGCCAGTCTGGTTTGACATTGCTGGAAACCGTACTGGCCTTGTTTCTATTGCTGCTTATCCTGCAAAGCGTTATGGCCTTGTTCTGGCATGCTTTCCTGGTGGCGGAAAAGCTTCAGCATATTCCCGATCTTCAATACGCAGTCAGGCGGGCCCGCCAGCATCTGGGCGTGGATCTGGCCGGCTCTATTCAGGTGCAGGTAAAGGACGCCACGGGGCAAAACGCAGTTAGCGGGCCGCATCTGTTTCTGACCATGAGCGATGAGATGCTGCATTATTACGTGGATAGCGGCCAGCTTTATCGCGACAGCAATCACGGTTCTCCGCTGCCTCTGGCGGAATATATCGAAAGCCTGAACTTCTCCATACATAATCCAGGCACGGTGGTCATGCTTATTTCCGCTGAACAAGGCGGTTCCCACTGTGAAGGAATAAGCAATTTTACATACAATCGCTATGCCAGCGAGGTGATACAGGGCTTTGAAGACATCTGAACGAGGCAATGCGGTTATACTGGTTCTGGTGGTTATGTTGGCCTGCAGCGGGTTTGTAATGGCGGGTCTGCAGACCGCCTTTATCAACGGGAACATCGTGTACTGGGACCGCAGCAGTCTGCAAGCCTGGCAGGCTGCTGATGCCGGGCTGGCCTGGGCACACTGCCAATTGACCCACCGGCCCTTCAGTCAGAGCGATCCCCTTCAAGCGGATATAGCTTTGCCGAATGGCGCTCACTGTGTGGTCAGCGGCACTTCGATGATGAATGGTATGGCCCGCGAATATACGGTTATCTCCACCGGCAGCTATCAAGGCGCCTCATACAGGGCTACCCGAAAATTCACCATACTTCCGCCGTAATGCAAACACAGGTAGAAGAGTGATGATCCTAATATTGATGAGGAACTGGAAATCACCCTTAAAATATTGATCAAAAGATTTCTTCCAAACCAACGCAACCGCAGTTATCTGCGAAACTAGTGCGAATACTGCTTTTGGTTCTCGTGAACCGACAGGCCTCATGATAATTAAATTGCCCCGTTATGCAACGCATTTGCGTTTATCCTAAAACTAAAACCTCTCAAATCAAGCCTTCAAAATAAAATGTTATTCCCTGAACCTTTTAGTTTACATAATATCGTTCATGCTCTTATCGCGGCCATTTATGTTCATTTACCGGTTGTTTGTGCCGAGAGGGAGGAAAATGTATACAATATTCAAAAATAAATAAATATTCACTTAATTTGTCGAGGGGAGAGGGGTATATAGTGGGGCCAGTCGTAAAATTTTGTAGAATAGGCTTAAAACGTTCAATTTATTTATTTTTATGCTTTATTTTGATATTTCCAAGTGTCGCTAAAGGCGAGTTGGATATCAGCCCTGTTAATCTACCTGTCAATCAAGCCATAGAACCGGTAATTGTAACGCCCTCGGTTTCGGCCAATGCAACAACAAGATTTCTGATTAAATATAAACGGGGAACGGCTGATATAACCAGGGAAAACCCGAAGACGGCTCATTTTTACAAGGCTAAGACAATCAAAAAATTAGGTAGATCAGAATTTGAATTGATAGTAACTTCCAAACCAACCGATAAAGACACAATAATCAGCGATTTACGAACCCTGCCGGAATTCTCGGACATAGAATATATTCAGCCTGATTACGCCATCTCGATGGTCTCCAACGATTCCTATTATAATCAGCAATGGGGTATAGACAGTCAATTCTATCAAGGGTCAGAATCTATAGAACTTCCTGGAGATGAAAAGACAACTACTACCTCGCCACAATACAGTTTCGATGCCAATGTAGTCCCGGCCTGGGATGAATCTCTCGGTCAAGGCGTTTGTGTTGCTGTTATTGATAGCGGTATCGACATAACCCATGAAGATCTGCATAGCAATATCTGGGTAAATGCAATGGAATTGCCCGGTAATGGAATCGACGACGATGATAATGGATATATAGATGACATTTGGGGATGGAATTTCAGCGGTAACGATAACTTAATACACGATCCCCAAAACATGTCTGATGAGTGGCATGGTACCCATATTGCAGGTATTATTGCTGCACAAAAGGATAACGGCATAGGGATAGCCGGTGTTGCTCCTGAAGCCCAAATAATGTCTTTAAAAGCCTTCAAGAACGGAACCGCATATACTAGCGATATTATCAATGCAATACAGTATGCGTCACAAATGGGGGCTACAATTGTAAATTGCAGCTGGGGAAGCAGCCAGTATAATCAAGCCTTATTTGAGGTCATCCAATCTCATCCCGAGATCCTGTTTATAGCTGCGGCCGGCAATAATGGTCAGGATCTATCTTCCTATCCAGTTTATCCGGCATCTTACCAGCTAGACAACGTTATTACTGTAGCTTCTTTCAATCAATCGGCGGCTTTTTCGGCATTTTCCAACTATAACGCGGATGTAGTAGATATTGCAGCGCCGGGAGAAGAGATAATAAGCACTTTACCTGACAATGATTATGGACCCAGCGGAGGGACTTCGATGGCAGCAGCTTTTGTTTCTGCAGAAGCCGCTCTGGTTAGCGCTGCAAATGAAGAATTAAGTTCGCTCCAGATCAAAACCAATATTATTAACGGATGTGACCGTCTTTCTTCTCTTATAGGTAAGGTGAACAACCACAGCAAAATCAATTGCTATAATGCGGTAACAGCAATTGATTCCAGCAACAGTCCCATTACTCAGGTGGCTGCTAATAATAGTGGTTCTACAGGATCAGATTTCCCACATGATTCAGAGTACCATTTGTATTCCATTCCTCAGTGGCAAAGTGTAGCTAATATGTCCGCTGGAAGGGCCAACGTAATTGCTGTCCAATGCAAGGGCAAAATTTATGCCATGGGTGGATATGTAAAGGGTGGGGTTACCGGAAAAATGGAGATGTATGACCCTGCTGCCGATACCTGGACTACAAAGGCCAGTCTTCCAATTCCTCGGGCTTCTTTTGCCGCAACCGTCTTAGATAACAAAATCTATGTATTAGGCGGAGCTGACGATAATGGAACGGATTTAAACAGTATGTATGTATATAATCCAGATACCAATGTTTGGACAGCCAGGGCCAATTTGCCTCAAGCTGTGCGTGGCCTGGGGGCATGCAACCTTAACGGAAAAATCTATGCCCTGGGGGGAGTCTATTATGATACACGCTGGGAAAACGATCAATATATATCAACGGTTTCGGAATATGATCCGACTACCAATACATGGACCTATAAAGCTAGTATGTCGACTGCTCGAACCGTACATGTAGGTGCGGTGAACGGAAAAATATATGCTATAGGCGGTGGTGATGGGGATAGAAACTTAAATCTCGTAGAGGAATATGACCCAATCGCAAATGTCTGGCACACTCGTGCCAGCATGCCAACCACCAGCAATAACTTATATATGTCGAGCTCGGGAGCCATCATATATGGAATCCACGGAAGCATTGGAGTTGTGGAGGCTTACGATCCTTACAAAGATGAATGGAGTACTTTAACCCCGGTAAACGCATATGGCAACATGGGTGCCGTGGTAGCTGGAGGGAAACTGTACGGGATAGGAGGGAGGAGTACTAGCAGCAGTACGGTGTACAGTTGGGTCAGAACTCTAGATATTGAGCCAGGAGCGTGGAACCCCAGACCATATATGCCGTCTAAAAGAATCTCTTTCGGAGCAAGTACACTTAATAATTTTACCTATGTAATTGGCGGTTATAACAACGGGTTCTTGGATACCGTGGAACAATATAATTCGAATAACGGAGTCTGGGTGGGTAGAACCAACATGCCCACTGCGAGGGCAGCACTAGGGGTAGCAGAAATCAATGGGAAATTCTATGCCATTGGCGGATATAATGGATCACAGTATCTTAATACCGTAGAGGAATACGAACATCAGGCTGATACATGGGCGACTAAATCTTCTATGCCTACAGCACGAGGCGATGCCGGGATCGTATCCTGTAATGGAAAAGTATATGCGATCGGTGGATACAATGGAACATATCTCAGTACAGTTGAAGAATATGATCCTGTCACAGATACCTGGACAGCCAAAGCAAGTATGCCAACGCCCAGATGCCGGATGGCTGTAACGGTCAACGCGAACAAAATCTATGTGCTGGGTGGTTTTTATAATGGATGGTTGGACACCGTAGAAGAGTTTGACCCGGCCAACAATACCTGGACAGTTAGGGAAAATATGTTGGCGCCGCGGGATCAATTCGGAGCGGTAACCGTAAACGGGACTATTTTCGCTATAGGCGGATATAGTGATGGGCAATATTATGGTGATGTAATGGCTTATAATGTGCAGGATAATACCTGGCAATACCGAGTCTCCATGCCCACCCCACGCTATAAAGCAAATGTCGTCTCAGTAAATAATAAGATATTAGCTATTGGCGGTTGTGATACGCGTGTTCTAACTAGAGTGGAGGAATATGACCCTGCCAAGAATGAATCAGAGCCCGAAAAATGGACCCAAAAAGCTAATATGCCTTCTGCACGCTATGAACTCGGAGCAGCTGAGGCCGGGGGGAAGATTTATGCTCTTGGAGGTAGCATCGACGATACATATTACAATAAGAAAGCACTTAATGAGGTTTATGATTTTGAAACCGATTCCTGGAGCACCGTACGGGCAATGCCGGAAGCTCGGTATGGACTTGGCTGTGCTTCGGTCGACAATAAAATATTTGTAGTTGCCGGTGCCGTCCCAGCTGGTATTACCCGTTCAACCATAATGTATGACCCTTCTACAAATACCTGGTCATCAAAAGCGAGCTGCACTGGTTACCATAGGAATCCAGGAACCGCTGTAATTGACGGCAAAATCTACGTTATTGGCGGAATCGATTCAAACATTACCGAGGTTTATGATCCTGTTAATAACACCTGGACCGCCAAAGCCAATCTGCCAGCTATAGTCAGTAAGCTTGGGGCAGTGTCTTGTGGCGGGAAAATATATGTCATCGGCGGACAAGACACCAATAACAACCCGCTTAATACAGTTTATGAATATGATCCGCAGACAGACACTTGGACTGGCAAACAAAACATGCCCAAGGCTCGATACGGGTTAGTGGCTGTTAACATAGGTGGCCTGATTTATGCCATGGGTGGCAGTGATGGTGCTGGTTGCTTGGATGTTATTGAAGCATACAATCCGATTACCGACTCCTGGAGTACAGAGGGCAGTATGCCGGAAGCCAAAGCTCTAATGTCGTGTATTACAACAAATGATAGGGCTTACCTTATTGGGGGTCTAGATAGTAGCGGGGTTTATCAATATGTTCATGAATTCAACCCAGGAATAATTGCTCCACAGGAACAAGCACCAAACTCATGGCAGCTTGCTTCTTCAATGACAGCCCCACGGGAGAAATTAGCTGCTGCAGCTATAAATGAATCGGTATACGCAGTAGGCGGAATAAATGCTGGGACAACGCTTGCATCCGTTGAAAAATACGATTCCACAGTAGATGATTGGTCTGCCGTGGCCAGTCTCAATATTGCAAGACATAGCTTGGGGTTAGCGTCCTTAAACGGAAAACTATACGCGGCAGGCGGCACTGATGGCAGTAGTCATGTTGGCACTTTGGAAGCCTACGATCCTTTAAGCAACACTTGGACTCCAAAAACAGACATGCTTGCTTCCCGCAGCGAACTGGCCCTGGCCCCAGTGAATGGAAAGCTTTATGCCATAGGCGGCTACAACGGTCAGAACTACTTGAACGCGGTTGAAGAATATAATCCCCTATCAAATTCCTGGAGAGCAAGAGCTCCTATGCCCACTGCCCGGAGCCGCTTAGGAGCAACTGTAATAAACGGGAAAATATACGCCATAGGAGGATTCAACGGTCTCAGCAATTTGAATGTCATAGAAGAATATGATCCAACCACCAATACCTGGACAACCAAAACAGCCATGACCATTCCCCGGCAAGGAGCCGGAATCTGCAGCTTGAATGGCAGAATTTTTGTCGGTGGGGGTTATAACGGAGCCTATCTGGCAAATCTTGAGGTCTATGATCCTATCGCTGATATATGGGAGATAAAAACTGATCTTACTGGTGCTCGTGCTTACCTAAGTATGGCAGCAGTAAACGGAAAAGTATATGCCGTTGGCGGCGGCAATGCATCGGGGGCATTGAATTTAAACGAACAATACTTACCTGATCGTTACAGACCCAGTTCAGGCGCGATTGGTCCTGACACCTGGATCCAAATGGCGGATATGACATCTAGAAGAAGTGGTGCGGGGATTGTCGCGGTAGACGGTAACATCTATGCTGTAGGCGGAGAGAGGGACCAGAACGATCTGCAAATCCTTGAGAAGTTTGATCTGGAAAGCAACACTTGGATGACTATGACCTCCATGCCAACCGCCCGCAGTTATGCAGGTATAGCCGCACTTAACGGAAAGATCTATGTAGCAGGGGGAGAAAATACATCCGTACTCAACCAGCTGGAAGTATATGATCCCAAAACCGATTCATGGACCACGAAAGTACCAATGCCTACTACCCGGTCACACCTGGCCCTTGTTGCGTGGAATAATAAAATATACGCTCTTGGGGGCCGAAACGGCGCACAGCACTTGGCGACAATGGAGGTTTACGACCCCGAAACGAACCTATGGACAACCTTATCCGGCATGTCAGTCATAAGAAGCGGTCTTACCGCAACAGTACTAAATGATCAGATATATGTGGTGGGCGGTTATGATGGCATGAATTACCTTGATTCAGTGGGGAGGTATGACCCGGATACTGGCCTGTGGGTAAGTTTGACCGACATGCCGTGGGCAAGTGCTGATCTAGGGTGCCTTGCCGTCAATGGCAGGATTTATGCTGTAGGAGGCTATAACGGGGAATACCTGAGTAGTATGGCTGAGTATGATCCCGCATCTGATACCTGGACGCTGAAAAACGACATGCTTTATGCACGCAGCGGGCTGGGATTGGCGGAAAGCGGCTGGGATATTTACGCCATAGGCGGATATGACGGAACTACCCATCTGAATGCGGTAGAAAAATACACTACTCTGTATGACCGATACTTTTATAGCGACAGCAACCGTCTGGAGGAAATCAGACTGCAGTCCGGCGGAGTCATTCACTATGAATATGATGACAATGGCAGCTTGATCAACCGGACCATCGATCAAAACTGAAAGGCAGGGGGGTAAGGGAGAATGAAAGTGATGTATGGATTTAAACTGCGCAATAAAGCTATTTGTTGTTTGCTGATAGCCTTGATGGTCTTAACCGCTCTGCCAATGTCCGCATTTGCAGATCAAACTTATAAACAAAATACCGTTACTGAAAACGCCAATACTGCAACCGTGCCTACCGTGAGTGAAGAAAAATCATCGGATTTAAATGAGCTTCCAGAAAGTGAAAAAAGCTCAGACAAGGAGCTAATAAAGCAAGACAAAAAAGATCCGGCTATAGAATTGAAATTAAAGCTTACTAAAGAAGTGCCTTTTGATATCCCCAAGGAAAAATCCGTGCCCGAACCCCAAACGGTATACCTGACCCTGCCCGGAGAAGGCTATCAACCTTACCGAGATTCCGTTATCTATCAGACGCTAAAAGATAAAGGCATGCTTGATATTTTCGATCAGCTCATTCAGCATGAAGCGAATCCTGCAGATGAACAATTACCTGAAGAAATCGTGCCTGAGGTTGAGAAAGATCCTAATGGACCAACCCCTGAAGACCCCGAGCAACCAACCGAAGCAAATGATCCGCAGGAAGATGACCTTGATCCTGATCAGGGGACATCCCCGGAGGAAGGACTCCTCCCGGAGAACGGGGATTCGCATTCGGGTGCCTCGGGTGATGCACCAGTTTCATCAAATGAAGATGAAAACCCATTACAGGATGGTTCCCAGCCGACACAAGCAGATAACGGGCTGAAAAATAGTGAGAACGATACTTTGTTAGATGATACTGATTCGGGAGTTGCTGAAAATCAAATCTTGCTGCCCGATGATCTATCGCTTAAGGAAGATGGTCAGGGAGTTATTGAAGAAGGCGAAAATGATGAATCAGAGAATGCCCCCGATCTGGCGAACGGCAAAAACACCAATTTTACGAACGGTAATGAAACTGAAAATCCGCCCACAGATCAAAATAATACGAGCGAACCGCCTGCACACGCAGGGGATGATATCACAGAGCTGAATAATCCTGCCAATATACATCCACCCGACCCCGAAGCAGAAAAGGATAAGTCTGAAAAGGAAAATAAAAAAGCCAATCGCTTTTCGGAGCTGGAACCATTGATTGGGACGGATATAGTTAACCTGATGAGCGAGGCTGAATCGCAAAAAGCCTATTATAATACGCTGGTTGGACCGTCAGCGATCAATGGAGTAGTAAACGAACAATATTCGGCGCTCCGCGATACTGATGAAGTCATATCTCCGTTATCTGGCGATCTCACCTTAAAGGTAACCGACATCAAACTTCCGGGTAGAAACGGGCTGGATCTTAATTTAGGAAGACTTTATCAAAGTAATCAAGCTATGTTTGGGGACCGGAAGATTGAAGGGGATGGTATTAATGGATACAATAGTCATTCCACCTATTTCCTCGATCGATATAGCCTGGGAGTAGGTTGGAGTCTTACCCTGCCTTCCGTACAGGTTGAGAAGGATAAAGCAGACGAAGAAGATGAAGATGACGACGCGCAGGAGTTATATTACCATACCGGTGATGGTGCGGTATATCATGTCAAATTCACAGATGACCCGGATGACAGCAACCTTGAGAAGTATCACCGTGATGATATCAGATTTGAAAAGGACACCACCTTCAACAACACACAGGTTGATTCTGCGTATGCAGTGATCAGAACGGACCAGACCAAAACCTATTTTGCGGATGACGGACGTCTTCTAGGTATTGTGGACCGGTTTGGCAACAGCATTGTTTTCAACCATGAAGAACTGCCTGTTTCAAATCTGGTGATTAACGGTGATTTCGAAAATCCGGAATCCAGAGCCTGGCATTCAAATGAATATAGATTGCCAACTGATTGTTTTAACTATGATACTACTTTCGGCAAAGATGATAATTCTTCATTAAAATACGGTTATGTTTGGGGTAAGTCGAGTATTAGCGAAACAGATTATATCGCTGTAGAACCAAACACCAACTATTATGTCAGCTGTTACATGAATGATCAGCTTTCAGGAGGACATACTTTTGTATCTGTTTCGCAGTACAGAAATCTTTATGGCTCAGGACAAGGGAGTGCTATTAGGCTTGATGCTACCGAAAAAAACACCTGGGAATTTAAGGAGGGGTTTTTTACCACTGGACCTAATACTCATTACGTTCAAGTTAATTTTGGGGGCGGGAACTATTCGGGTTATGCCTGGTTAGACAAAGTCAGGTTGGACAAGGCGTGGCCGCTGATATCGAAGATCACTGATAGCATCGGAAGAGAAATCGATTTCGAATATACTGATACATTGAATGAAGACATAGGAGATGCAGGTACTATTACGGTAACAGTTAACAACCCGGATAAGACAGACAGCGTAAACTATACGTACACACGCAACCGGAATCTAATTACTTGTGGAACAGGCAAAGAAGCTTATGAAACCAGATACTCAACCCTATTTAGCAGTGACAACGGCGATACCTGCAATACCTATGAGTATAATTGCCAGGATGTCAGTTGGAAATTTGACGTCGGGGCGACACCCACATCAGGGATTCAGGCCCTACTCAGTAATGCTAGTGTCCGTAATTCTAAAATTCAGTACGATTATACCAAAAAATCAAAATTTCTGGGAAATTTTGGATCCCATGAAGTATATCGCGTTAGCAGTCGCCGGGAGTTCCCGCAGCTGGAAAATGATTATTCTCAGACCCCGCGATTAGTAAAGAATTACAGTTATGAAGGGGCTTTATCAGTATTTAATTTCAACGATGAAACAAGTTATTCTTCCTATCACCGTAACTTTTATTATACATTTACTAACGCAAACTATACCTGTACCATTCAGCAGGATAATGGGCTGGAGACTAATATAATATTTCATGGAAGTCCGATAGGCTGGGTAAAAGACCAAATTGTTAAGATCAAGGCTGATGGTGAAAGAGACACAACTACTTTTGAAGAATATGACACCAAATTTAAGAACCAGCCTGTAAAAATATCAACAAAACAATATGATGCTACATACAATGATGCCTTATATACCGGGTATACCTACAACGACTGGGGTGGGATCGAGTCGGAAACCAGGCCTCTGACCCAGACGGAATGGGATGACGCTTCGGCCAAAGAGCAGCATACCATCAGCTATACGTATGATCCCATCTTTAAATTCTTGGCCTCTAAAACTTATAACCAGGATGAAGGTATCCGGCTTACGGAAAGCAGTATATATGACTATAACGGCCGCTTGCAGACCACAGTGAACGCCAAAGGAGAGACCACTGATTATCGATATGAAGATGATGATCATATGGGCAATGTCACTAAAGTGCTTGTTAATCATGAAGATGGCTTAACCAGCACCACTGCCTACGACTATTCCGGTGCTTATGATGCTTACCCGACTGCCATCACCCAATTCTATACCGAAAATAACCAGGCCCAGAGCAGCACCGCCGAGAACACATATGAATTTGTTAGGGGCCTGGTAACCAGTGCGGAAGACGCCGCAGGTAATATTACCGGCTACGAATACGACGATCAAGGCAGATTGACCAAAGTCACCTATCCCAGTTCGGTAGGAATTAATGGTTCATATGTCGTGGAGGACAACTACGACTATGGCGACTACATCGTAGCCGATCTGGATAACCGGAGCCTGTTCCGGGTGCACCTGTACCGTACCTGGGATGACGGCAGCGGTCCGGAAACCTTCTTTGAAACCGTTGGTTATTACGATGACCACGGAGTGTTACAACAAAGCCGCAAGTATGATTTTGAGAAAGATCAGTGGATCACCACCCAATATGGATTCAATGTTATGGACAGATCATATCCGCAACCGACCCCCTGGATCATCAAACCAGCTATGAGTGGGACGAATGGAGTCGTCTGCAGAGCATCACCGACACCCAGGGCAACCAGCAGGTATATGAATATGACATCCTGAACCGCACCAAGAAATCCTACTTCGTACCCCAATCTACCGGTGCCGCTGAAAACCATCATTTGATAACCTATGATCAATGGGGCCGAGAGATATCTCGCAGCGGCTATCCCGACGGCTGGGGCCAGCCCAATGAAGTGGAAGAAACATTTGAATACGATTATCTGGGCAATCTGATTCAATATACCGACCCTGAAAATAACCAGAGCCAATATCAGTATGACCCCTTGAATAGGCTTATCAAAGTTATTGACCCCCTCAATCAGGAGACCGGTTATGACTATGACCGCTTAGGCAACGTCAGTCAGGTAAAGCAGAGTGAGGGCCTAAAAGACTTCATAACCACCAAGGGCTACGACGAACGCGGCCTGCTGACCGTCAAAACCGAACCCGAAGGCCAGACCGTCAGCTATCAATATGACGAAAACGGCTTGCCCGTTGTGGTAACCGATGCCACCGGCAAAATCACCACCATGGAATATGACAATTACAACCGCTTGCAAGAGATGAGCGCAGGCCCGGATACCCTGACCTACTACTATCATTCCTTGGGCGGAGTGGAGAGAACCGCCGTATATAGCAGTCAGAGCGGAGCCGGAGAAGCTTTAGACTATCAGTATTATTCAACTGGTTTAACCAGCCAGCGTAAAATCGGCAACTATGCGGTAGATTTCCAATATGATGACGTGGGCAACCGTATCCAAATCACCGACCCCTTCGACCAGACCGTCAATTATCAGTACGACAGCCTCAATAGAATCGATACCATTACAACCGACAGCAAAGCCTTCAGCTACGAATATTACGACGACGGCATGATCAAGGCTGTCAACTATCCCAATGGACTTAGAACTGAATATACATACGACAACATCAACCGGCTGACAGAACTTACTAATAAAATGGGGGCCAACATTCTCTCCGAGTTCAGCTACGCCTATGATAAAAACAGCAATATCATAGCAGTAACCGCCAATGGTCAAATCACTACTTATCAATATGACCCATTAAACAGACTGACAGGAATCAAACGCCCTAACGGAGAAGAAATCAATTACAGCTACGACAGCCGGGGCAACCGCAGCAAAGGCTCGGTGACCACCATCGATCCCGAAACCTTCAAAGCCGGAGAGTTTGCCTACAACAGTTGGGATGAACTGGCTTCCTTCACCGGCAGCGGCAGCACTGCCTACAGCTACGATCCGGAAGGGTTAAGGACTGAAAAAGACAGCGGCACGAGCAGCACCCGCTACTATTGCGATGACAACGGCCTGGTGATCGCCGAATCAGATGGAACCGGCCAGGTCAGCGCCCAGAACATCTGGGGTCACAAAGCGCTAGCAAGGCAGGTCAACGGTACTTATTACTACTACCTTTACAACGGCCACGGCGATGTGATCCAGGTTATAGACGAAGCTGGCAACACCGTCAACAGCTATAGCTATGACGAGTGGGGCAACATCTTAAGCTCCCAGGAACAGATCGTAAACCCCATGAAATATGCCGGGGAATATTATGACGAGGAGACCGGGCTTTATTATCTCAGGGCCAGGTACTATGACCCGACAATCGGAAGGTTTATATCGAAGGATAGTTATGAAGGGGATATTACCAATCCGCTGAGTATTAATCCTTATACTTATTGTAGTAGTAACCCGATAAATAGATGGGACCCGAGTGGGCATTTTGATGTGGTTCAACTTGTTTCAGGGTTTAAATCACTGATAGATACTCTTAATTCAATTTTGTCAAATATAGATTCTGATTCAAACAGGTCATATTCAATGGATTATAACTCTGTTATTTGTAGTACAGTGTAGTCTTGCACGCTAGATTT
>NZ_DCEA01000104.1:0-10949 GCF_002316705.1 Syntrophomonas sp. UBA1041 | reverse complement strand
AATACTTTTGAGCAAGATATTAAGGCAGCCAATCAGCGTATTAATAATCCAACATCAAAACTGGTTTGGGGCTTTAAACTACGCGCGTTATTTATTCCAAAAGAATCTGGATATGATATCCTTCCTTTACAGGATAATGAATCGTATGGTTTAAAAAAATATGAGATAAAAGGGTTGGAGAACATATCGGATTCTATCGTAAAGGAAACTAAGGCTGCTAATGGCCAAACAGAGGAGGCGGTCTATGGGGGTAATACTACCTCGAATGGAAAAAGTGTTACTAATACTCAGCTTATAATTTTGGGGATTGTTCTTCTAACAGTAGGTACTGGATTATATCTAAGGTATAGAAGAGCATTAGAAGGTTAATATACCAGGCTTAGGGCCGCGGACTAGTAGCCCTAAGCTCAGCTATAATTCTTAGGATGTCAAGGGAGGGGTGTCAGCAACCCCATTCCTCTGACACCAATCGAAAACTGTAACGGGGACTCCCCGTAGCACATAAACCGCCCGGTGGGATGTCACAGGGCGGTTTTTTTAAGTGCGCCCGGCATGGGCGCAGTCTAAAGGGTGAAAGTCCCTAGTGCGGGTTGATAGTGCCAAGCACATAGCCAAGGGCAAGGGTGTCCTCGGCGACGAGGAATCTGAAGGAAGCCGGCGGCAAACTTCCGGTCTGACGAACAGAAACCACATAAGGCATTGTAGGCTGGGTAAGGTTGCTTAACAAACTGAAGCCCTAAACTATCTGGAAGCTTGCGGTGTAGATGTGGCAGATAGATGGAAGGAAAGACTGCGCCCTTACCCGGGGAGATCTCACGGACGGACGGAAACAGAGTAAGAAGTCCGGTTGCAAGGTGTCGGGGGGACGGGGTTGGTGACAACATGTGAAGTCGCCAACCCCGTCCCCCCCGACACCTAGACTTCGATTCACGCCTTATAACCTCAAAAATAACATTACAATTCATCTGAGCTGCTACAACCTTTACAGTGACTTTTCAGGATGTCCATTCGATAGTCGTACACGCTCCTTTCTGCTCACAAATCCACAAATTAAATGGCAAAGATCCGATTTTATTGGCTATATACAACTTCAAATGGTCCTATCACATTATAATCATTAACAAAATATTCAAATATTGTAAAATGTGCATTAGGTATGGCCAGCAATGTTAATGTAACAATAGGAGGCCAAACATCGAAAGTGTCACTAAGCAATCACATAAAACCTTAGTGCTTATCAGTATTGATTTAATTTGATTTAAAGCCAAGAACCCACTAATTAGATTATTTAATATAACTGTAACGGTATCGGGCTACATGCGAATATAGCATTAAAAAGATTAATTGATTTACATCGAAAGATTCATTAAATGATCACAAACAGTAGGAAGAATATTATGAATGAAATAAAAAGAAGTCTCATTGGAGTATTCATATGTGCATTCATGTTGTTGGTGATAGTCTTTATTAATCAACTACCTGACGAAAAAACAGATGCACAACCTAAGCCTGATTTAACTAATGTATTAACCCGTGTTGAAATTGAAAAAGCATTAAGCAAAAAAGGATTTCATCCGGCAAAGGTTGTAGAAGATGATGGAACTTATAAAAGAAATGATATTACTCCTGTAATATATTACCTTAACGATACAGATGCTATTATTCTTTATGATTTCTCCTCCATAGCAGAACGCGCCCGCAATGTGTCTGTCATCTATTTGGCAGACGCGCTGACATATGATTACCCCCTGAGTGATAATTATGTTCATTGGACTTTGACGATACGCAACTTTTCGCTTGTGTACAGGATTAATACTGAGGCAATGCCTCAGTCAACATTTGAAAATAAACTGAATGATTTGCAGAAAATAAAACAAGTGGCTTTAGATTTTAACAATGGAAAAGAAGCCTTGCTTTATGGTAAGGGCCAAAACTGGGAGGCGCAGGCATTTGTTCAATACTACCAGATTTGGTACGAAGATAAGGATGGAATTCACGCTGACCAATTATCCGAACAAAACTTAAACGTGAGATACTGCGGGCCTGAAAATGAAAAGCCCCAGTCAATACAGTATGAATATATAGGTGGTGGTATTGGAAGGGGATCTTTTCGGACTATATCCGCAGATAATGATGAATGGGTAAGGGTTTTTAGCAGGAGAGGTAGTGGTTTTATACCGAATCCCAAGACTGTTTGCACTCTAAATCTGATGTGGGGCAATAACAATGAAACGATTACTATGACACCGAAAATCAATTGAGGACCAGCTGGCTCTTTTCTGTGGTATCCACAAGAATTATAAAGAGTTTAGTAAAACAGTATAATATACCCAAACAGCTAATTTAATAGCTAGGGTATAGAATTCGGAAATGGGGAGCTATGGTTATAAATTCAGTTATTATCATTATTATTTTATATTTAATATTCAGTTTATTACGTAACAAATACGATAAGATTCGATTATTTCGGGTATTAGGTTTAATTGTTTTCTGCGTAATGGTGTTAATAATTAATAGTGCTTTGTCACGCTTTACAGTAGGTGTAATGTGGAATACGAATGATTATACCTGGCTTTATTGTGTGTTTGGGTATTTTTTTGTTGTTCTCAGTATATTTTATTTTTGGTACAAAAAAGGGAAAAGGTTAATTATTGATTGTGCGATTTTTTGGGTATTAAGTATTGTTTGTACATATTTGCTTTTTAAAGGCTACTGCCATATATTCACATATTATTATTATAAATTAGGCATGTAAATATGACGAGTTTACAATGAGCAGCGGCCGAAGCAAAAACTTACCATGACGAAAAATGGGTAATGTTTGAGCCGGTTGATACTTCCATGTTTAACGACTTTATTCAGTTGTTAGGCATTAAGAGAAAACCAAACCGAAAATAACACTTTGGAATTTGATGAGGAAAAGCTATGATGAAAAGATATATTGCCTTTTTAAGGGGCATAAATATAGGTGGTAAAAATAAAATCCCAATGTCTGAATTAAAGGCAGGTTTTGAAGAACTTAGTTTAGTAGAAGTTAAGACATATCTGAATAGCGGCAATGTCATCTTTTCAAGTGATGATGAGGATTTTTCCGGTCAAATTGAAACAATGATAAAAGACAGGTTTGATTTGGATATACCGATTTTTGTCATATTAAAAGAAGAATTGGAAGATATATTACATAACGCTCCCGACTGGTGGGGAACTGAAAACAAGGAGATATATGATAATCTAATTTTTATAATGCCGCCAACAACATTTGCCGATGTGCTTAGTGAGATAGGAGAGCCTAAAGAAGAACTTGAAAAGATAAAGGATTACAAAAAAACAGTATTCTGGTCTTTTAGTCGAAAGGATTATCAAAAGACAAATTGGTGGTCAAAGACTGCTAACGCAAACATTAGTAGCAAGCTAACAATACGAACGGCAAACACAGTTAGAAAGATAGTTAAGATGTAATAAATCAGCAAATTCCAATTTGCTGAAGGGTTTGGGAATAACCCAACAAGTAAAAATCACGTTTATCGGCACAGACGGAAAAGCGCGGTATAAACACCTCCCCCTATTGGTTTTGGTATCTGCAAAGCCTTTATTTTCAAAGCTTATTTTGCCTCTACTGCGTAACATTGATTGGAGTCTAACACCTGCCTCAGTCCCGGATTTTGTGAAACAATATTTTGCCGGGTGAATACCCTGGTCCTCATGGGCTGCGAACCAGGGAATTAATCAATCGATAATGTTTAAAATTAAATGCAGCGAGGTGATTTTCTCAAATTCGAGAGACACTCCGCTGTTTTTTTATTGACATGGTTTCGCTGTTTAATTATAATTGTACTATAACAAGTAGTACAAAAGAGGGTGGTCGCTTGTGGTTTGATATAAACCCGCGTTTGAGTACACCGGTATACCAGCAGCTGGTGGATGAAATAAAAGAAGCCGTGGCTCTGGGAATAATGGCTCCGGGGGAGCGTATGCCCACCGTGAGGGATATGGCTACGGGACTTTCCTTGAATCCCAATACTGTCGCCAAAGCCTACCAAAGGCTGGAGCAGGAGGGGATAATCGTCACCATGCGCTCCCGGGGCACGTTTATAGCGGATCGTTCCAGTGCTGATTTGAACCTGGCCAGAAAAAAGCTGACGGGACAGCTGGAAAAGGTGCTGGTAGAGGCTTACCATCTGGGCCTGGATCGCGCTGAGATAGAGCGATTGTTTGCTGAAAGCCTGGATAAATGGGGGAAAAGGGGAGGGAAGTAATCATGAATCTTGCCATAGAAACCAGGGCTTTATACAAGTCGTTTGACGGCTTCAAAGCCGTTGACGGATTAAATCTGGCGGTTTCCGCCGGTTCCGTATTTGGGCTTATCGGTCCCAATGGGGCGGGTAAAACAACTTTGATCCAGATGCTTGTGGGCATAATTCGTCCTGACCGCGGCGAAGCATTCATATTGGGGCGCAGTATCAAGGAAAAGGACGGCGGCATCAGAGACCAGGTGGGTTATGTGCCTGATGTCCCGCTTATGTATCCTGGCTTTACGGTTGCCGAAATGTATCGTCTGGGAAGTAAATTATACCCCTGCTGGGATCAGGGTCGTTGCTATGAATTGCACCGGGCTTTCAGTTTACCGGCTGGTCAGCGTATCCACAGTTTATCCCGGGGCCAAAAAGTGCAGGTATCCCTGGTTATGGCTCTGGCCCTGCGTCCGCGTTTACTGCTGCTGGACGAACCGACCGCGGGACTGGACCCGGTAGTCCGCCGGGCTTTTCTCCATACCATTATTGAAGAAGCCGCCAGCCGGGGGACCACCATTTTTTATTCCACCCACAACCTTAATGATCTGGAACAAAGCGCTGACCATATCGCGGCCATTTACCAGGGCAGGCTGTTGTTCAGCCGCTCCCTGGATGAGTTGAAGGAATCCATGCACCGCCTGCAGCTTGTTTTTGGGGGCGAGCCTCCCGGGGAGGCAATTGCATCGCTGCCGGGCTTGCTTAACTGGCAAAGCAGCGGGAAGGTAGCAACAATTACCATCACCGGTGAGCGGGACGGCATTTATCCCCGGCTAAGCGCGCTGGGAGCTGAAATGATCAAGGAGATGGACTTTGATCTGGAGAGTATGTTTGTGGAGTTAATGAAGGCTGAGGGCTACGGGTTTGGAATGTGAGAAGCGGGAAATGGAATCGGCGGGTTGAGGTCAGATGTAATGTCGACGGGCGGACTTAGAAATGGCTTGGGGAAGCGGGGGACGGAAGGATGCCTATGATCAAGGAGAAACCGGTGGGGATCAGAAGTACCGGGGTGGTGAAATTATGAGGTTAAAAGGCTTGCTCTGGATAGAATGGAGGCAATATCGCTGGTATTTCGCCCTGGCCTTTTTGGCAATAAGCCCGGAGTCTGTTATCTGGCCCGCAGCTATCTGGATTAACCGGCCGGATTCCGACGCCTGGTCTGTGGGCATTAAGAATATACTGGCGACCGGATCTTCAACCACCGAGACCGCAGCGATGGTTGCGGCGGTGCTCCTGGCTGCCCTGATGCTGGCCGGAGAAAGGGGGGGCGCCCTTAATTATCTGGTAGCTGCTCCAGTGAGCCGCAGGGAGATTATAATTTCCAAATTTATAAGCGGGTGGCTGGCAATTATAACAATGATGTCTGTTATCAGTCTGTTTTTTATAGTGGGTCAGGAACTGCGGCCTGGGCAATACAGCATTCCGGAGGTAATGGATTGGGCGGTTATTACCACCGTGGCCTTGCTCTGCCTGTTCAGCCTGGCTCTCCTGGTGGCCTCCTTTACCCGGGGGACTCTGGCATCGGCTTTAATCGCGACGGTTGTTACGGGCTTGCCCTGGATATTGATCACTATAGCCGGGCAGGTATTTAGCCGGTTCTACACTTTTTCCTCCCAGTTCGAAATAAAACTGCAGTTTTTAGAGACCTATCTTTTTATCCCCAATTATATCAGCCGGGATGGGCGTTTAATCAGCAATGGCGGTCTGCTTATCGATCGAGTGAAACCCGATTATCCTCTGGAGATAACCGTTTTATTGTTAGTTTCCGGCCTATGCCTATGGGGAGCTATGGTGTTATTTGAAAAAAACCACCTGGAACGCCGGGGAGAAATACTGCTTTTCGGTAACTTCAAGCATATCGCAATAATGCTGATATCCTTGCTGTCTGCTTTGCTATGGGCGGGGGAAGCTGCCGCGACCGCAGTCTTATATCTGGTTTATTTCCCGGTTATGTGGTTGGGGTCATATCTGTTCATATACGCTGCGGTCTGGTTATTAGGCTGGCTGGCCTGGAAGCTTGGGGCGAATGGCTAGCGCCGGCCTCCATTCAGGTACTTGTAAACATAGAGGGGGAGACATCAATGCATCTTTCAGCGGCAATGCAGGGGCTTTTGGATAAGGAATGGCGTCATAGCCGGGGGTATATGCTGGTTACCTTGATATTGATAGTCTATGCACCGGTAATTAAAACCTTATTCGGCCTGCTGCAGGGTGATACGGCGCTGCTTCAGTGGGGGCAGGAATTGAACTATGCACTGCACTTCGGTATCAATCAGATACACCCCTCGAATTATACCGGACTGCTGGAATGGCTTCCGTTTACGGGTTCTATTCTGTTAGGGATAATAATACTGGGTGCAGAACAACAGAGCAGTCTGAAATATCTGGTGAGCACCCCGGTTAGCCGCAGGCAAATTATTTTGTCCAAATTTATTCCCGGGGCAGCAACCATTCTCATTGCCATGCTCATGAACGCTCTATTTTTAATCGCTTTTAACTGGATACACCCTATGCCCTTCGAAAGCCGGGATGTGCTGAATTGGAGCATGCTAGCCGGTGCTCTGTGTCTGGCCTATTATACTCTGGGGCTGATGGCGGCCACCTTTAGCGTTGGTGTCTTGGCAGCAGGCTCTATTGTCTTTTTACTGAATATGTTGCCAGGTATGCTGACCGGGATGATCGATAATATTGCCGCACGTTATTTCGCGGTTAGCCAAGCGGTTTCTGTTCGTATTTATGCCATAGGGTCATATTTTAATCTACATGATTACATTTCCCGGAACGACCGGGATATCACTCATATAGATCATTATACAAACTTTATTACCATTACCGGCATAAGCAGCAACGGTGCTAATAGCCCGGATTACCTCTTGGAAAGCGGCATATTGTTAGTGGGGGTAGTGTTATTACTAGTCCTGGCAGTGATCATTTTTGAAAGGGTTTCCCTGTCAGCGGACGGCACCATTTTTACCAGCAACCGGACGCGCAAGTTGGGCTTGGCTATCGGAAGCGCATATATCGCCTATTTACTGGCATTCTCCTGGACACAGACCCTGCCGGCATTCAGTGTTTATATGATCGTGATAACCGGCCTCATTTATACGGGAACGGTCTTTCTGTACCGCTTCCTGCAGCGCCACCGGCGCCTCAGATAACAGGACAGCGACGTTGGGCTGAGAGAGGCAAGACAGGAACATTTCGTTGGTCCGGACTTTGGCCCGGTCAACCCTGAGGATAAAGAAAGAGGCAACCAGAGGAATAAGAAGAAGGCTTATCAATGCACCCCAGGTCAAGGCAACGCTTTCTGCTTATTACCGTATGCAACGGAAATGTATGATAAATCAGGACCGACCGTTCCGTTGGCATATTCTTGCCCTTATTCGAAAATTGCTTTATAGTAAAACAAGCTTAAGAATGCACGTAAGAGCCATCGAATAAACGGCTCTTTTTAAATTTATAAGTATAAGGCCACAGTCTAAAATGGACAGCGCGGGATATAATAACGGCTTTTAGGTGCTGCTTAAGTTAGAGAATTTGGGAGGAATGTATTTATGCCATGATGAAGCCAAATTTGCTGCGCTCAGGTTACCTTGATGCACCTTTGATTCTATCGTTTATTCTGCTCAAAGCGTGTTTCATCATACATTCCCTAAATTTGGCTCTGCCCGGAAGGATACTATTACTAAACTGTGGATTGCTCCTGGTCCTGACAGCCAGTACCTACCTGATGAGCCCATTTTGGCGCAGGAGTTTTCTCTACACACTCAATCTAAGCTGTTCCTTTCTTTTTTTAGCCGACCTGCTGCATTACCGCTATTTTAATATTCCCCTCACTATATATTCCGCTTTGCAGACAGCGAATTTAAACGGTTTGGAAGAAAGCATATTTGCTCTGCTGAAGATGAGCGACCTCCTTCTTTTCGCCGATATGCTGATCTGGCCTTTCTTTTTCTTGCTGACCGGTGCGGCCCGACTCCCCAAAAGCCGAGTCATTTTTGCAATCCAGTTGATTCTTGGCCTGGTATTGACGTGCTTCTATCCGGTGCAGCAAACCTACTATGAAAAAAACGATATCTTCCGCCGTTTTGATACGGCTATGACATTTAAAAACTTTGGCCCTCTGGGCTTTCATGCCGTGGATACGGCCTATTATATGATGGATAGAAATATCGAACTGACCGATGAAATAGAAGATCTGATCCTGGCCTGGTTTGACAACCGGGAGCTGCCGGGTGATGACCAGCTTTTTTCTGCTCTGCATGGTAAGAGCGAAGGGAAAAATTTGATCATTATACAGGTGGAATCCCTGCAGAATTTTGTTATCGGTGAGACTGTGGCCGGACAGCCTATTACGCCCAATTTAAACGAGCTTTTGCAACACAGTTTTTATTACCGGCATTTTTATCCTCAAACCGTCGATGGCAATAGTTCTGATGCCGAACTGGTGGTAAATAATTCTCTTTATCCCATTCGGCAAGGCAGCACCTTTTTCCGTTACCCGGGGAACCGGTTTAATTCTTTACCGATGTTGATGAAGGGTTATGGATATCGAACCGTGGCTATTCACGGCGACGAAGCCAGTTTTTGGAACCGGAATGTCGTTTATCCCAACCTGGGATTTGATGAGTTTTGGGATATTGATAAGTTTGCCTTAACAGATATCGTGGGCATGGGCCTCAGCGACACGGCTATGTTTGAGCAGTCGGCGGCTATGTTGAATGAGATTCCCCCACCTTTTTACTCTTTTATCATCACGCTTACCAGCCACTATCCCTTTTACATGCCGCCGGATAAGCAATATCTTGAACTGCCGCCGTCTTTGGACGGCTCCCATGTGGGGAATTACCTGCAAGCCGTACGCTATGCCGATCAGGCCATCGGCGACTTTATGCAGGAACTGGAGCAATATGGCCTGCTGGACAACTCGCTGGTGGTCATTTATGGAGATCATGACGGGCTTTTTGAAAAAGACAAACCGCAACTGGAGGAGTTATGGGCCGGGGAAGAGATTAGCAGCGAGGAATGGATCAGGGAATATCTGCCTGTACCTTTGATGATTTACCAGGCGGATTTTAAAGGAAAAAGGCCCGGGGTTTACGGCGGGCAGGTGGATGTTCTGCCGACGATCGCTTACTTAATGGGATTTGATCAGGAAACTGCCCGTTATGCCATGGGGAGAAATCTGATGAGCTTAGCGGAAGGCTTTGCCATCATTCCCAGAGGTGACTACATCAAGCAGGCGGCCCGTGTCAGCCCGGACGGCATTGATTACGATTTAGATGCAGACAGTGAAACGGAAAAAACTCTGCAAGTAGCGGATCTTATCATAAAGACCAATTTTTTTGTTATGAGTCAGGGAATGGCTAATAAGCAGGATTGACGGGGTTTCCAGATTGACAAGGCAGGTCAAGAGTATCCATTTCAATATCTGCTATCCTTTTCTTGCAGGAGGTGACGAATTGGATAATTGGGAGAACATAAATGCGGTGCAGAGGGTTCAGGATTATATTTCAGAAAATATCAATAAGCCCATCACACTATATATGCTAAGCAGGGCAGCAGGTTATTCTCCGTGGCACACTTCGCGGATATTCAAACTGGCACCTATGGGAGAACGGGGATACATTGAGGCCAGGCCTGTAAGAGCCCTCTAAATAAAGCCGGGGGGGGAGCGGGAGACATTCTTTTTGCTTCCCTTTTGTTTGTTGAAACAAGGGGTGCTGAAGCAAGAAGTTCAGGTTCATGGAATTGCCACTGCCGCTGGCTGCCAACTGGTGGCGGCCTGTGATTTGGCCGTAGCCTCTGATGATGCCTTGTTCGGCACTCCCGGCATGAAGATCGGGCTCTTCTGCAGTGCTCCGGCGGTCTTTCTAAGCCGCAGCATAGGCCGGAAAAAGGCCCTGGAAATGCTCTTTACGGCAGAATTTATGCCTGCTGCAGAAGCTCTGATCCATGGGCTGGTGAATAAAACCGTTCCCGCGGATCAGCTCGATGACGCAACCTATACGATGGCCGCGACCATCGCCCAATACAGCAAATCGTGTCTGGCCATCGGAAAACGCATGTTTTACGAACAGATCAACATGGACGACTTCAAGGCCTTAAACTATGCCAATGAAGTGATGGTTTTAAACAGTACGACCAAGGATTGCGAAGAGGGTATTCAAGCCTTTCTTGAAAAGAGAAAACCTGTTTGGATTGATTGAAACACTGGACGGTAGCGTCCAATCCCCGGCTCAACTTCAGCAGGCGAGCCGGGGATTAACTTTTTTAAGCTAGATTTGAGGCATTGAAGGGAGTCCCAAGCGATCTATAGCCAGGGGGGCTTTGTCAACCGCATCGCCTCGCAGGAAGGGCAGCAATTTGGAATACAGCGGTTCGGGTACATTCTTGAGCGGAGTATCGTCAACCCGCAAAATGATACTGGGTTTTAGCCGTGCCCTCTACGCCAGCTCATGGGCAGTATAGCCCCGGTTCTTGCGAAGTTCTTTTACGGTTTTGTTGCGGAAACGGAAAGAAAAAAACATAATATAGCATTATATGCAATCCTTCAATAAAAAAATAGGCAAAAATGCTTGCTTTACGAGAGGAGCAGGCAAAATATCTGTGTCCCCCGCATCAATTCTTCACCCTGTATATTAAGCAAATCCGGATTTG
>NZ_DCEA01000045.1:3387-21041 GCF_002316705.1 Syntrophomonas sp. UBA1041 | reverse complement strand
CAGCAGCAAAGGCAGCCGCAAGGCGGCCGTCCCCAGCAGCAAGGGCAGCCTCAAAGCGGCCGCATGCCGTATCAAGGGCAGCCCCAGGGGGGAAGGCCCCAGCAGCAGGGCATCCGGACCCAGCCTCAGAACGGCCGCCCGCAGCAAAACCGGCCGCAGGCTGCGCCACAATTGAGAGATAAAGGCAACCAGCCCCGTCCGTCCGCTGCCCCATGGCCTAAAAAGCAACCTGTTGAAGCCGAAAAAGGGCAGCCGCGCGGGGCCAAACCCTCTGCGCCTTTTAAGCCAGGCCAGGCTCCTCCCAAAAAGACCGTTGACCGCGCTGCCAACCGGTTCGGGCAAAACCAGCCCAAAAGGGATTACAGCCGGCCGCAGAAAAAATCAAAGCATAAACGTAAAAAAGAGGAGGCCATATTGCCGCCGCCGGAAGTCATCACCATTGAAGCCCCCATCACGGTCAGGGAACTGGCGGAGCAGCTGCGGCGCAGTTCCGCGGACATCGTCAAGCGCTTGATGGAACTGGGGGTCATGGCTTCCATAAATCAGCCCATAGACTTCGAGACCGCCGAAATCCTGGCCAGTCTCTATGAAGTTAAGGTAGAGAAAGCATTATCTGAAGAAGAGAAGATACTGGAAGAGATCGTTGACAGCGAAGAAAGCCTGGTTATGCGCCCGCCGGTGGTCACCGTCATGGGGCATGTCGATCATGGCAAGACCTCGCTTCTGGATAAGATCCGCCATGCCGACGTAGTTTCCGGAGAAGCCGGAGGCATCACCCAGCACATCGGGGCTTATCAGGTTAAAGTGAACAACAACCGGGTAACCTTCATCGACACCCCCGGCCACGAGGCTTTTACCGCCATGCGCGCCCGGGGGGCCAACCTGACTGATATTGTAATCCTGGTGGTGGCCGCAGACGATGGAGTAATGCCGCAGACCGTGGAGGCTATCAATCATATCCGGGCGGCCGATGTACCCTTTCTGGTAGCCGTGAATAAGATCGACAAGCCCGGCTCCAATCCGGACCGGGTTATGCAGCAGCTGACCGAGTACAATATAGTCCCGGAAGAATGGGGCGGAGACACTATTTTTGTCCCCATCTCGGCTAAAACCGGCGAAGGCATCGACAATCTTCTGGAGATGGTTTTACTTGTGGCCGAGGTGAATGATATCAAATCCAACCCCGACCGGGCCGCAGAAGGGGTGGTCATCGAGAGCAAGCTGGATAAGGGCCGGGGGCCGGTGGCCACCGTGCTGGTGCAGAAAGGAACTTTGCGGATAGGTGATTATATATTGAGCGGCAGCAGTCTGTGCAAGGTCAGGGCCATGAACGACCACCGCGGCGCCCGGGTGGAAATGGCTTATCCTTCCATGCCGGTGGAGATCACGGGCTGGTCCGAACCGCCCGAAGCCGGGGGGAGAGTACAGGTCTGTGATGAAAAAGTTGCCAAAGAAGTAATCAGTCTGCGCCTCACCGAGAAGAAAATAGAAGAACAGCGCCAGAGCAGCCGGGTATCACTGGATGAATTCTTCAAGCATATCCAGGAACACGAGCTGAAAGAGCTGCGCCTGATCATAAAGGGCGATGTGCAGGGCTCAGTGGAGGCCCTGTCCCAATCGCTGTTGAGACTCAGCACCGATGAAGTCAAGGTTACGGTTCTGCACTCCGGGGTGGGGGCCATAACCGAAAGCGATGTCATGCTGGCCTCTACCTCGGACGCCATCATCATCGGCTTTAACGTCCGCCCCGACAGCAAAGCCCGCAAATATGCGGAGGATGAACAGATCGATGTTCGCCTGTACCGGGTGATCTACGAGGCCATCGACGAGGTGAAAAAGGCCATGGCCGGGCTTCTGGAACCGGAATACCGCGAGAAATTCCTGGGCCGGGCCGCAGTCAGGGCCACCTTCAAAGTACCCAATATCGGCACCATCGCCGGATGTTACGTCAACGAGGGCAAATTCCTGCGCAATGCGGAGATGCGGGTATTACGCGACGGGGTCATTATTTATGAGGGCAAGCTGTCCTCTTTGAAACGATTCAAAGACGATGTCAAAGAGGTGGCGGAAGGATATGAATGCGGTATGGGCATCAAGGACTTCAACGATATCAAAGAAGGGGATGTCATAGAGGCCTATACCATTGAAGAGATACCCCGCGAATTATAAAGAACAACGCAGCCGAAAGAGTTCTATTACAGGGGGATGTTGTTATGACCAAACGCCGTCAGGAAAGAATGTCAGTGGAAATTCAGCGCTTTCTGGCCCAAATTCTGATGGAACAGATCAAAGATCCCCGGGTGGACTTGTCGACAGTGTCGGTCACCCGGGTCGATGTCAGCCCGGATCTGGGACATGCCCGTATTCATATCAGCGTACTGGGCAATGAAGAAAAACAACAACAGACTATGAAGGTTCTGGAAAAGGCCAAAGGTTTTGTACGCACCGAATTGGCCAAGGGAATTCAGCTTCGTCATGCCCCGGAGCTGGAATTTCGCCTGGACAAATCCATCGAACACGGCATCAGGATTTCCTCATTGCTGGAGGAGATCAAACAGGATGAGGAAACCGGGAAGAAGCCATGAACCCATTAGAGGAAATTGCCGGGCAGCTGCTGCAATACGATCATTTGGTACTGGTCGGGCATGCCATTCCAGACGGAGACTGCATCGGCTCCATCCTGGGTTTGCAGTCAGCCCTGCAGACGCTGGGGAAAAAAGTGGAAATGATTCTTGAAAACCCGGTGCCGGTCATATATCACTATCTGCCCGATTGGGGCGGCATTAAGCCCCCGCTGCCCATAGACAGACCCGGGTTCGCCGCAGTATACCTGGATTGCTCGGACCAGTGCCGGGTGTCCGACGAGGTGCGTGAGGCCCTGCAGAAGGCGGCCGTAACCATCAATATCGACCATCATCCCGGCAATAGCCTGTTTGGCGATTACAACTATGTGAACCCGGAGGCGGCCGCCACTGCCGAGATCATATATGAGCTGCTGGCCATCATGCAAATCCCGGTTTCGGAGGATGTGGCCAATTGCCTTTACGCGGGTATTATCATGGATACAGGGCGGTTTTTGAACAGCAATACCACCAGCCTCACCATGAAAATCGCTTCAGAATTGCTTAAACGAGGGGCCAGTGTCGACCTGGCCCGCAACAACCTGTTCGAATCCAAGCCCCTCAGGGAGGTTTTACTTTTAAAACATGCCCTAAAGCATCTGTCCCTGAGTGAGGATGGGCGGATAGCCTGGATGTGCCTCACTTTAGACGAGGCGGAACAGGCCGACGCCCGGGATTATCATCCCGAGGGGATTATCAATTATACCCGTATGATCGCCGGGGTGGAAGTAGGCCTGTTGTTCAGAGAGGTGGAAACCGGCCGGGTAAAGGTCGGTTTTCGCTCCCGGGGCAGGGTGGATGTAGCCAGTCTGGCCCGCGAATTCGGCGGGGGAGGCCATCGGCTGGCTGCCGGGGCCAGTTTTGAGGGAAGCCTGGAATCGGTCATGTCCCAGGTCCTGGCCCGGATTAAGGATGTGTGCTGAGCGTTGCATGGCTTCTTGAACATCGACAAACCAGCCGGGTTAACCTCATTCGATGTGCTGCGGCGGATAAAAAAGGTCTTGCCTAAAAAAACCAGGATTGGGCATCTGGGTACACTTGATCCCATGGCTACCGGGGTATTACCGGTCGCCATCGGCAACGCCACCCGGGTTATCAGCTTAATCGAAAAAAGCCGCAAACGATATCAGGCCGGAATGTGTCTGGGTGGAACCTCTGATACTGAGGATGCCTGGGGGGAGATAACCCTCACCGGGCACAGTGATTTTGACCTCCAGGCCCTGCAGGAAATCCTGGCGGGGTTTAGCGGCGCCATAGACCAGGTGCCTCCCATGTATTCCGCACTTCATCATCAGGGCCGGCGTCTGTATGAATTGGCCAGAAAAGGTGAAGTAGTGGAGCGCCCGCCGCGGCAGGTCATTATCTACGGCATGACCCTGCTCTCCGTCAGCCAGCATCAAGGATTGCCACTCGTTAGCCTGGATGTGGTGTGTTCGCCCGGTACTTATATCCGCAGCCTGTGCCGCGATATCGGCGATAAATTAGGAACCGGGGCTTATTTGCAGGCTTTGCGGCGCATGGAGGACGGTTGCTTTAGTATCGCAGCGGCCTCGTCTTTAGACGATATTATTTCAGGGCCGGGAGATCTTTCCAGGATGTTGCTGCCCGTTGATTATCCCTTTCCAGACTGGCCGAATTATCAGCTGCAGAGTGAAGAAGAGGAAACCCTGTTCTGGCACGGCAGAAGCTTTGCGGTCAGCGGCGGGGAAGCCGCTCCGCTGGTAATCATCCATAACCGCCAGGGCCTGATGGCTGGCATTGGACGCCTGAAAGCCTCGCCGGCAGGACCCTGCTTAATACCTTGCAAAGTATTTCATTGATACTATGACCGGAGGGAACCGAGTAATGCAGATTGTAAGAGAGATTGAAAATTTTCGCAGTGATGGAAAACCGTTGTATCTGGCTTTAGGCAATTTTGACGGCCTGCATCGCGGCCATCAGCAATTGATGAATGATGTTGTCAAAATGGCTAAAACCAACCACGGTGTGGCTGCTGCCTTTATTTTTGATCCTCATCCCATGAAGGTGTTGTTTCCTCAGAAAGACTTGAAACTCCTGGTCACCCCGAAGATAAAATCAGAATTATTGGCAGGACTGGGCTTAGACCTGTTGATCTACAACTCTTTCTTCACAGAGATGGCCCGCTTGAGCCCCGAAGCATTCGTCAAAGGCATTCTGGTTGATCGACTGGCGGTAAAGGCGGTGTTTGTAGGTTTTAACTATTCTTTCGGTTTTAAAGGAGCGGGGACCCCGGATATGCTTCAGGATTTTGGAAAGCGTTATGGTTTTGCCACCTACATCATTCCCCCGGTTAAATATCAGGGCGAGGTTATCTCCAGCACCCTGATCCGCCGGGCCATTGAGTCCGGGGACATAGAACTGGCCGGAGAGATGCTGGGTTACCTGCCCATGGTGGAAGGCCGGGTCATTGAGGGAGAAAAAAGGGGACGCCAAATCGGCTTTCCCACTGCCAATCTGGGGGTCGATTCCGACCTGGTTATCCCCGGCAAAGGCGTATATGCGGCCTGGGCCCGTACCGGGGAGAAGACCGTTAAAGCGGTGGTGAACATCGGCAGCAAACCCACCTTTCATCCAGACTATCCGGTAGTTATAGAGGCCCACCTCCTCGATTATGAGGGCGACCTCTACGGGAGTCTACTGAGGCTCCACTTTGTCAAAAAACTGCGCAATGAGCAAAAGTTTAACAGCATCGAGGCGCTGGCAGAGCAAATCGGGTTGGACCGCGACCGGGCCGCCGAGAGCCTCACCGTCTTCGATCAATACAGTCGTGCGTTTACATTTTGAATCTGCTGTGCTACAATTTACCTTGGCCAATGGCCAAAAGGTATAATAGCTAAGTCCCGCTGGAATAATCAATAATGAGGCTAATAGGTGTTTGCCTGGAGGCGGACAATCAGCTTTACAACGGGACGGAACCATAGACTAGGGTTGCGAGTCACCGACGCTGCGCTTGGTTTATGGCGATTAAGGGCAAAAGGAGGTGAAACAACTTGTCATTATCACCGGAAAGAAAACAGGAACTGATCAAAACCTTTCAGGTTCATGAAAGCGATACCGGCTCCCCCGAGGTACAGATTGCCATCTTAACGGAACGCATCAACTACTTGAACGAACATCTAAAAGCCAATAAAAAAGACTTCCACTCCCGGCGCGGGCTGCTCAAAATGGTCGGGCAGAGGCGGTCTTTATTGGATTATCTGAAGAACAAGAACTTTGACCGGTATCGCGCCATCGTTACCCGGTTGGGTTTACGCAGATAAAGAGCGGCATGCCGCTCTTTCACTTTATATGCTTGGCATATTAGAAAGGAGGAAAAGAAAATCGTCAATCGATATACAACAGAAATAGCAGGTCGATCCCTGGTGGTTGAAATCGGGCAGGTAGCCAAACAGGCCAATGGCGCAGCTCTGGTGAGGTACGGTGACACGGTTGTACTGGTTACCGCCACGGTCTCCAAAGAGCCCCGGGAAGGCATTGATTTTTTCCCGCTTACGGTAGATTACGAAGAAAAACAGTATGCCGCCGGTAAGATTCCGGGTGGCTTTATAAAACGTGAAGGCAGAGCTACCGAACTGGCCACGCTTTCGGCACGCCAGATCGACCGCCCCATTCGCCCTTTGTTCCCCAAAGGGTATAAAAATGACATTCATGTGGTAGCCACTGTCCTGTCGGTGGACAAGGATAATACCCCTGATGTCACCGCTATCATCGGGGCATCTTTGGCTTTAGGCGTCTCCAATATCCCCTTCAATGGCCCCCTGGCTGCAGTTATCGTAGGGCTGGTGGACGGACAGCTGGTGATCAACCCCACGGTTGAGCAGTCCCGCAATACTGACCTGCACATGGCAGTGGCCGGAACCAAAGAAGCCATCATGATGGTGGAGGGCAGCGCCAACGAAGTGCCTGAACAGACCATGATCGACGCCATCTTCTTCGCTCACGAAGAAATCAAAAAGATCGTGGCCTTCCAGGAGCCGATCATAGCCGCACTGGAGCAGCCCAAAATGGAGGTAGTCCTGCCTCAGGTGGATGAAGAGATGGACGCCGCAGTGAGGGCTTATGCTTATGACATTCTCAATCAAGCGGTGCGCAATCCCGATAAAAAAGCCCGCGAAGCTGATATGGACAAGGCCCATGACAGCATCCTCGAGCATTTTGCCGAGATTTACCCGGAACAGCTCAAACAAGTGGGCTCCCTGGTCGACGCCATGATGAAAGAAATCGTGCGCAAAATGGCCCTGGAGGACGGCGAACGTGTCGACGGCCGTAAATTGAATGAAATCAGACCGGTCAGCTGTGAGGTGGGCTTCCTGCCCAGACCGCATGGCTCCGGCTTGTTCACCCGGGGGCAGACTCAGGTACTGTCGGTAGCCACCCTGGGCGGCATGAGTGAAGAACAGCGCCTGGACGGATTGGGCATAGAAGAGACCAAGCGCTACATCCATCATTATAACTTCCCGCCCTTCAGTGTGGGAGAGGTCAGGCCGATGCGCGGCCCGGGCCGCAGAGAAATCGGGCACGGCGCCCTGGCGGAACGGGCTTTGCTGGCGGTAATACCGTCTGAGCCGGATTTTCCCTACACCATTCGCGTGGTATCCGAGGTTCTGGAATCGAACGGCTCCAGCTCCATGGGCAGCGTGTGCGGCAGCACCCTGGCTCTGATGCACGCCGGGGTACCCATCAAACGGCCGGTATCAGGCATCGCCATGGGCTTGGTCAAGGTAGAGGATCGTTTCGCCATCCTCAGTGATATTCAGGGGATTGAGGATGCCCTGGGAGACATGGACTTCAAATTGGCCGGCACCGAAGTCGGGGTTACCGCGCTGCAGATGGATATCAAGATCGGCGGGGTGAGCCGCCAGGTGGTGGAATCCGCTATGGCACAGGCCAAAGAAGGCCGCATGTTCATAATGGGCAAGATGCTGGAGGCCATTTCCGAACCTAATAAGGAACTGTCCCCCTATGCCCCGCGCCTGACCAAGATGATGATCCCCACCGATAAGATCCGGGAGGTGATCGGCCCCGGCGGCAAAGTCATCCACAAAATAGTTGATGAAACCGGCTGCAAGATCGACATTGAAGACGACGGCACCTTATACATCATGGCCACCGACGGTGAAGCCGCCCAAAAGGCCAAAGCCCTGATCGAGTCCATCATCGCTGAGGTCGAAGTAGGCAAGACCTATATGGGCACCGTCAAGCGCATCATGGATTTCGGCGCTTTTGTGGAGATTATTCCCGGAGTTCTGGGCAGCCAGGGCAAAGAAGGCCTGGTGCACATCTCGCAGTTAGCCGAAGAGCGGGTCAACAAGGTGAAAGATGTGGTCGATATCGGCGATCAGATCCTGGTCAAAGTGACCGAAATCGATAAACAAGGCCGGGTCAACCTCTCCCGCAAAGCGGTGTTGAAGAGTGCGGCCAAGAACTGAGTAAAATAAAAAACACGCTACTCAAGTAAACCGAGAAATTCTCGGTTTATTTGCATTTTCTGCAGAGATTGTTTTCTAACCGCGCTGACAGGCTTAATATCACCGGGCCGATCTGGGGCATATACTTGATGGGCATAGCCGCCGGCCCAAGCGAATATGTATGGTAAGAGGACTCCGGGAGAAGGTGGTAGCGGTTGTAAAGAAATATCTTGGTTTTCTCAAAAGAAATGCCAAATCACTGGTGTTAATGGCCTTTTTTATCAGTTTTTCCTCCCTGGCTGTGTGGTTAGACGATTTAGAGCGGGATATAAACGGGGTCAAGCCCGGAGTTACCATGGGCGGCCAGCAAGTGGAGAGGCTGTTGCCGGCCGAAGTGCATCAGGTGGTGATGGAGCTGGCCATGCAGTATCACAGCTATCCGCTTGAACCCCGCATCGATAAAGCCACCGGCAAAATCATCGCTGAACAATCCGGCAATCTACTCGACGTAGTCAACTGCCAGCAGTTGATTATGAAGGCGCCGCCGGGGGCGCAGCTAGAGCTGCCCCTGCTGCCGATCAGCCCTAAACACAGCAGCCTGGAACTGGCTGCGATCTCTCAGGCAGTGGGTCATTATGAAACCTGGGTGAGCGGCAGCGTTCACCGCCATAATAATATAGCACTGGCTGCCCGGGGCATCAGCAATGTCTTGCTATGGCCGGGAGAACATTTTTCATTCAATGAGGTGGTAGGGCCTCGCTCTCCGGAGCGAGGCTACATGCCGGCCCCTATCCTGCTGAACGGAGGCCGGGGCATGGACTTTGGGGGCGGGGTATGCCAGGTAGCCAGTACCCTCTATAACGCCGCCTTAGACGCCGGTCTGAAAATTGAGGAGCGTCACGCCCACAGTAAAGCGGTGCGCTATGTTCCGGAGGGGCGTGATGCCACCGTATCCTATCCCGACTTGGACCTGTGTTTCATAAATAATAAGGATGGGCCGGTGATCATCAAAGCTGGATTGGGCGGCAGTCACTTATGGGTTAAAATCATGGGGAGGTCTAAATGAGAATATTTTATTTTTCCTGGAAAAGGTTGGGCATCATAGTGGGGTTGGTTTTTGTCCTGGGCATAAGCTCATTTCTTGCCGCCTCGGATGGGGGAGGCGAGATGGCCGCCAGCGGCAGCGGCGCTATCTATCAGGGCTCAACCGGGAGCAAGGCGGTGGCTGTCACCGTCAATGTAGACTGGGGGGGAGAATACATACCGGCTATGCTGGAAGCCTTGCAGAAAAGCAACGCCCGGGCCACCTTTTTTGTAACCGGGAGCTGGGCGGAGAACAATCCTGAACTGATGAAAACCATAGCGGCGGCCGATCACAGCATACAAAACCACGGCTACAAGCATGTTCACTTCAACAGCCTCAAGGCGGCCCAGGTACAGGAGCAGATCAAACAGGCTGAAGATGTCATCTTCGCGGCCACCGGCAAGAAAAGCCAGTTCTTTGCACCTCCTTATGGGGAAAAAAACCCCTCCCTGGTTGCAGCGGTGAACGCCGCGGGCTACCAGTATATCATGTGGAGCGTGGACACCATCGACTGGCAGAAGCCGGCTCCGCAGGTCATCGTTGAGCGGGTCATGAAAAAGGTCCATAATGACGCCATTATCCTCATGCATCCCACCGAACCCACCGTTAAAGCACTGCCTGAGATCCTGGCCGGCCTGAACCAGCAGGGCTATAAAATGATGACCATTGAGGAGCTGCTGGCTTCTCCCGAACAGCAGCCATAACATGGGTGGGAACAGAATGAGAAGAAGCTGCATAATAATAATGATTACGGCGCTGGCAGCCATGATACTGGCCGGTCTGTGCCAACCGGAGCCGGCCCTGGCAGCCCCGGCCACCACCTCAAAATACGTCTGTCTCCTGGACTCTGCCAGCGGCCAGGTTCTGTACGGGCGCAACATGGATGAGAAACGCCAGGTGGCCAGCACCACCAAGATGATGACCGCCATTCTGGCGGTGGAATACGCCGGGCTCAACGAAACCGCGGTGGTGAGCCAGCATGCGGATAAAACCCTGGAATACACTATCGGTTTGAGAGCAGGCGCCACACTGACTGTGGAAGAGCTGTTGAAGGCGGCCCTCTTGCGTTCCGCCAATGATGCCGCAGTCGTCCTGGCTGAACATGTGGCCGGCGACGAAATGCTGTTTGCCCACCTGATGTCAGTAAAAGCCTTTGCCATCGGAGCGGTTCACACCCGCTATGAAAACGCTTCCGGACTTCCTGGCAACAAGCAGCACAGTACGGCTTACGATCAGGCGGTTATCGGACGCTACCTGATGACCGACCCCGTCCTGAAACCCCTGGTAGGCAGCAAACAGGGCTATTTTAAGCACCCTGACTACCGGGAAGCCCTGTTGCTCAATAATACCAACACGCTGCTCTCCAGCTATGCCGGAGCAGACGGCATCAAAACCGGCACCACCAACGCCGCCGGCAAGTGTTTGGTAGCCTCGGCCACCCGGCAGGAGCGCCAGCTGATCGCGGTGGCCTTGAATTCTTATGACCGCAGCGGGGATTGCAAACGTCTTCTGGACTACGGCTTCAATCATACCGGCCCGGTTCTGGTGGTAGACAAAGCCGAGCCTTTTAAAGAACTAGCCCTGGAAGGCGGCCGGGAGAACAGCGTCCCGGTTTATCCCGACCGCGATATTTACCTGTGGCTGGGGGACTCCCAGCTTAATGTTGAAAAAAGGGTATTATTGAACTATGATATAAAGGCACCTGTGGCAAAAAATCAAAATTTGGGAACGCTAAAGGTATATGTGGAGGGCAAGCCTATGGCTGAAGCCAATCTGCGGACCGAGGCCGAATACAGGCAGAGACCAGGTTGGGCGGTCCGCATGCTCAACGGGCTGGCCCGGCGCTGGGGTATTTTTCCCGGCTCGGTTGAAAACGACCCATAAATTAGCTGGAGGTATAGGCGTGATTAATAGTTGTAGGCTTGATAATGGCTGTTTTTTAGTCACCGAAGAAATTCCCTATGTCCGCTCAGTTGCCATTGGCATATATATACGGGTGGGATCCCGGCATGAACCCGAGCATATGAAGGGAGCCGCTCATTTTATCGAACACATGCTGTTTAAAGGCACTGAGAGCCGGTCAGCCCGTGATATTGCCGAGAGTTTCGAAAGCATCGGGGGGCAGCTCAACGCCTTCACCGCCAAAGAATACACCTGTTTGTACGCCCGTACCCTGGACGAGCATCTTCCCATGGCCATGGATATACTTTTTGATATGCTTTTTAAGGCCAAATTCGCCTCCCGTGACTTTGAAAACGAGAAGAATGTCATCATTGAAGAGATCCACATGTATGAAGACACTCCCGACGACCTCATACACGATGTTTTCTCGCGCCGCATGTGGTCCGAACACCCCCTGGGTTCCCCCATTCTAGGCACCAAGGATTCGGTCTCCGCTTTTGACCACAAGAATATCTGCGATTTCTACCAGGATCACTATCAGCCCGGCAACATGGTGATTGCGGTGGCCGGCAACATCAACGCCCAGCAGGTTAAAGACGCCGTTTGCCAGCACCTTGACGAACAGCCCTCTTCAGGGTTTAATATGAACCATGCCGCCCCGCAGTCCTATCATTGTTTTACCAATCTGGTGGACAAAGCCACCGAACAGGTGCAGATCTGTATCGGAGTGCCGGGAATCACCTATTTCGACGAGAGACGGCATGCCTTAAACATCATGAATAACATATTCGGAGGAGGCATGAGTTCCAGGCTGTTCCAATCCCTGCGCGAAGAGCTGGGATTGGCCTATTCAGTCTACTCATATCCCGCCTCCTATTCAGATAGCGGGGCCTATTCCATATATATCGGCACTGGCCCCGGCCGGATAGACACCTGCTTCGAGGCCCTGTACCGTGAGATCAGGAGCTTTTTGCAGCAGGGCATCACCGTACTGGAACTGGAAAGAACCCAGCAGCTGATCAAATCCAGCATGTATTTAGGACTGGAGAATGTGATGAACCGCATGAGCCGGCTGGGCAAATCGATAATCATGTACGGAGAGGTGCATCCCCCGGAAGAGATCATGTCCAGGATACTGGCGGTCAATGCCGATATGGTGCATGAACTGGCCCAAACCCTCCTGGACAGAGAGCCTTTTTCACTGGCGGCCATTGCACCCCAGGAGACCCTTAACCAGGTGGAGAAAGCTTTTGACGAGCACTGGATAACTTGCAAGAGATAAGGGATAAGAATGCCCCGGGCCCGGTTGTATGGCGGCAAGGCCCCGACCGCCCTGGCAAAGCGTAATGATGCCCCCGCCCTGGGCGATTTTCGTCATCGGCCCTGAATCACTTGCCGATAAGCCGATTTGGAGAGGAGAATTTATCTGTGGAGGTATTGATCAAACGCCTGCATTCTTATGACCTGCCCTGGCCGCAGTACATGACTCCGGGTTCTTCGGGGGTTGATCTTCATGCCGCCAACCAGGAGCCGGAGAGCATTGCTCCCGGCAGGGTCAAACTGATTCCCACCGGTATTGCCGTAGCCATCCCCGAAGGCTATGAAGCCCAAATCAGGCCGCGCAGCGGACTGGCCTTAAAGCATGGCATCACCTTGCTGAACACCCCGGGAACCATCGACGCCGATTATCGCGGGGAAATCATGCTAATCGTCATAAACCTGGGGGACAAAGAGTATATTGTGAAAAGAGGGGACCGGATCGCCCAAATGATTTTTACCAAAGTGGAAAGACCACAGCTGGTGATAAGCGAGAGTTTGGACGAGACCAAACGCGGAGCGGGAGGATTTGGGCATACCGGCCTGTAGGAGGGCTGATGAATGCGTTTAAATGAATTGGTGGGCAAAGAAATGGTCAATATCTATGACGGCATGAGAATGGGCACCGTTGGCGATTCGGATATGCTCATCGACGAGGAGAACGGCCGCATTATTTCTATCATCCTCCCCAACCGGGGCAATGCCTTTACTTTCTGGGCCGACAGGCAAAAGCTGGTGATCCCCTGGGAGGCTATAAAGAAGGTGGGCCGGGAGGTTATAGTAGTGGAACTGGATCACACCCATATGCGATTGAAGAACAGCTCTATGTAAACCGGCTTAAAACGGGGCTTACCGCTCTAGAAGGGCGGCAGCCCCTTTTTTTATGGTCCTGCAGTGATTCGGGCATGCTAGTGAAAAAGGGGGTTGATCGATGAAAGAATCCGACATTCAACAGGGTTCCTTCCCGCCCTGGAGCAGAATACCGTCACTGCAGGATATGTGCCGTGAGGCGGGGATCGGCCATGACCAGCTCATCGAGGCCATTGCTCAGGGCCTCGGCACTGAGGAGGCCGCGCAGCGGATGAAGGTCAAAAAGGAAACTATGGAATCTCTTTATGAGCATTTTTACCGCTATGGCATCAGTTCGGTACAAGGCGGCGACTAAGTTTTTAATTCGGGGCCGGGTTGGGAATTCAACCCGGCTAAAGACTTTTTACATAACCTTAACAGCCGCATGCCTTGAAAATTCCCGGCGAATAGGATAATATATGTTAAATTTTATGAGGAGGCCGCACAACATGACCGATAAGTTTGCTAAAGAGGGTCTCACTTTTGACGATGTGTTACTAATACCCGGGCGCTCTGAGGTATTACCTAATAAGGTTGACGTTTCTACTCGGCTGACCAAAAGGATTCGCCTGGAGATTCCCATCATGAGCGCCGGGATGGACACTGTCACCGAATCGCGCATGGCTATAGCGGTAGCCCGCGAGGGAGGCATTGGCATCATTCACAAAAACATGAGCATCGAAGCCCAGGCCAAGATGGTTGACCGGGTGAAGCGCTCCGAACACGGCGTCATAACCGACCCTTTCTTTTTATCACCTACGGATAAGATCAGGGATGCCCTGGACATCATGGAACACTATCACATTTCCGGGGTGCCGGTTACTGAGGGCCCCCGCCTGGTGGGGATCATAACCAACCGCGACATTCGCTTTGAAACCGATTTTGACCGTTTGATAGGCGACGCCATGACCAGCGAAAGGCTGGTGACGGCTCCGGTAGGAACCACCATGGAAGGGGCCCTGGAGATCCTGCGCAAATACAAAATCGAGAAGCTGCCCCTGGTGGATGAGGACTTCAACCTCAAAGGCCTGATCACCATCAAGGATATCGAAAAAGCCTATAAATACCCCAATTCAGCCAAAGATAGCCGGGGCCGGCTCCTGGTGGGGGCTGCGGTAGGCATAACCGCCGACACCCTGCAGCGGGTCGAAGCATTAAAGCACGCCGGGGCGGACGTGGTGGTAGTGGATACGGCGCATGGCCATTCCATGGATGTGGTAAGAATGGTCGAAACCATCAAAAACAATTATCCCGACCTGGACTTGATTGCCGGTAATGTGGCCACTGCAGAGGCCACCGAGGATCTGATAAAAGCCGGGGCCGATGCCATCAAGGTGGGAATGGGGCCAGGCTCCATCTGCACCACCAGGGTTATAGCCGGCATCGGAGTGCCGCAGATTACCGCCATTGCCGATTGTTCTGCAGTAGCGGGCCGTTATGATACACCCATTATCGCTGATGGGGGAGTTAAATTCTCCGGGGATATTGCCAAAGCCATCGCGGCCGGCGCAGATGTAGTCATGCTGGGGAATCTCTTCGCCGGAACTGATGAAAGCCCTGGCGATACCGTTATATTACAGGGCCGCAGCTATAAAATCTACCGGGGTATGGGTTCTCTGGGGGCAATGTGTGAAGGCAGCAGTGACCGCTACTTCCAGGAAGGCCAGCAGAAACTGGTTCCGGAGGGCATTGAGGGACGGGTGCCTTACCGCGGCTATGTATCCGACACCATCTTCCAACTGGTGGGAGGCCTTCGTGCCAGTATGGGCTACTGCGGGGTGGCCAATCTATATGATATGAAAGCCAAAACCCGGTTTATCCGCATTACCAATGCAGGCCTGGTGGAAAGTCATCCCCACGATATAGCCATAAGTAAGGAAGCCCCCAATTACCAGGTAATCGTATAATGTTAATAATGGCGGTGGTCAGAATTGCCGCTGCCGGTTTGTTAGGCATCATTATAGGCAAGGCTTCCAGGTCGGATCCGGGGGCGCGCCTGTTTGCCCTGGTGGCTATGGGAAGCGCCCTCATGTCGGTGGTATCCACCGAGTTTTTCAAATTGTTTGTCCTCCCCGGAAATGTGGATCCCGGCCGTTTGGCCGCACAGGTTATTTCTGCCCTGGGCTTCATCGGCAGCGGTTTGATCTGGTTGGGGGATAACAAAGAGGTGCGCGGCACCGGCGCGGCCGCCGGCCTGTGGTTGACCGCCATCCTGGGAATGCTTTTAGGAGCAGGGCTGACTACGGTCACAGCAGGTGCGGCCATTTTTACGGTATTGGTTCTGGTCTTCGGCAATCTCATCAATGTCGATAAAATCCTGGGCCCCAAAACCGAAAACATCTATGTGAAAGAGAAGGAAGATGAGTAATGGCAGGGAAGGTGACGAAAAGGGCCGTTCCCAATTGTCATTTCCAGCTGCGTCAGGCCAAATAAAAACGGGGGTTGTCCCCCCGTGAATGCGAGTCTGCGTCGGTGTTAGTAGCTGTGCTGGCTGGCAATGTTACGCTCCGCTATTTCGATCGCTTTGGCCACGATATTCCCACAGTTTCGGGAGCTGACCGCTCCCCAGCCCTCGCTTGAGACAATATCGGCTACACCCAATTCCTTGGCAATTTCATATTTGAGGCGGTCCGACATTATGCTTCTTTTACGACTCACAACTCAACCTCCTTTTTTAAAAACTCGCATCCATTATATTTTTTGAAAATGGGCGGAGAATATAGCCGGTATTAATACGGTAAAATGTAAGGACTTCACAAATGATTAATTTAGAATAAACTAATAAGTATATTGAGCGGAGGTTTAAAAAATGAGATACGAAGGCGATATATATAGGCCACCCAGTGAAGCTAACAGTTATATACTGCAATGCACGGTCGGTTGCAGCCATAATAAATGCACCTTCTGCGGAATGTATAAAGGCAAGAAGTACCGGGTGAGGGATATAAAGGAAATAATAGCCGATATTCGCATGGCCAAATTGTATTTTCAACAGGTAGAAAAGGTATTTTTGGCCGATGGCGATGCCCTGGCCATGGATACCCCGGACCTGATCACCATCCTGGATGAATTACACCGGCACTTCCCTGAGTTAAGGCATGTAGGCATTTACACCAGTCCGGACAGCATTCTCAAGAAAACGCCGCAGGATTTGAAGACCCTGAGCGAGCACGGCCTCAACATGGCCTATCTGGGAGTGGAGACCGGTGATAAAGAACTATTGAAGTCGATATGCAAAGGGGTTACCTACGAGGAGATGGTGGAAGCGGGCCGAAAAGTCCGGGAAGCCGGGATACCGCTGTCGGTTACTCTGGTTCTGGGATTGGCCGGGCGCACCCCCCAAGCAGTGGACCATGCCATAAAAAGCGCCCAGATTTGCAATGAGATCAACCCCGATTATATCGCGGCCCTCACCATAATGCCGGTTCAAGGCACGGTGCTATATAAACAGATTCAGCAGGGCAAATTTGAGGTGCCGCAGCCCTTTGAGATCCTGGAGGAACTGCGTCTCATCATCGAAAATCTGGAGGTCACCGATTGCGAATTCCGCAGCAATCATGCCTCCAATTATCTGGCGATCAAAGGGCGTTTGCCGGAGGATAAACAGAAAATCCTGCGCTTGATCGATGAAGTTATCAAGCGCCATAATTCAGAATATTTACGCCCGGAATATATGCGCAGACTGTAATAATAAACCGTGCGTTATGTATACTTGGTGCAGATGTTCCAATTTATGTTATAATTCTTGAATATATAGAGTCCCGGGATTCAAGTAGGGGGATTGGTTATGCGGCTTTTTGGCAGAAAAGATGAAGAACTATTTATGCTATTCAACGAAAGCGCCCGGGTGGTGGTAAGAGGCGGCGCCATCCTGGAAGAGGTTGTAAACAATTATGCCGATCTGGACATAAAAATGGCCAAATTGACCGCCCTGGAGCATGAAGGCGACCGCATTATAGAAGACCTGGTAAGACATTTGAACACCAGCTTTATCCTGCCTTTTGACAAAGAGGACGCTTTTCAGTTGTCGCAAAAGCTGTCCACCACTATGGATTATATCACCGGGATCATAGACCGGATGATTCTGTATAAAGCCGGTGAACCGGATGAGCGGGTCAAGGAAATGGTGCGGGTCTTAACCGAATCCCTGCACCTGCAGCAGGACGCGTTTGGCATGCTGGATAAAGTGGAACGCAATAAAAAAGAAATCTTGAGCATCTGCGATGAGATTTCCAAATTGGAGAGAAAACAGGACTCACTGTATCGCACCGGCGTGGCTTCGCTGTTTGAGAACCATGAAGACGACCCGATTTCGATTATCAAATGGAGAGAAGTATACGAGCACATCGAAATGGCCCAGGACTACACTCAGGATGTAGCCGAACTCTTGACCAACATATGCGTTAAATATTCATAGAGATGTTGACAAAAAGGCGCGGGGCCGGTTCTTTT
>NZ_DCEA01000045.1:583-3181 GCF_002316705.1 Syntrophomonas sp. UBA1041 | reverse complement strand
AAAAGAACCGGCCCCGCGCCTTTCCCGTGCCTTTCAAATCCAGCGGCGGTAGCGGAAAAACATCAGCATGCCGCCTACCAGGGTGATCATGCCCAGGGTGAGAACCCACACAAAGGAATCGCTGCCCGCCCCGGGAAGATAATTCAGGTTCATGCCGTAAAAACTGGTTATCACCGTCAGGGGCATCATGACTATCGAAATAATGGTTAGAACCGTTATGATTTCACTGGTGCGTCCATTTATGATGGAGTAATAAGTTTCAGTCGAGCTGTTTATAAGATCACGGTAGGTGCTGGCCGTGTCCAGTATGCTGTCCATGTGATCGACCAGGTCCAGGTAATAAGGCCGGTTTTCCTCGTTGACCAGGAAGGAATAATAGCCGTTAATGCTCCCGAAGATGCGCCGCTGGGGAATCATCACCTTGCGCAAGAGGATGATGGTGGTCTTAAGCGCCAGTATTTCCTCGGTGATCTCCTGCCCGCGATGAATAAAGATGTTGTCTTCCAGGTCGTCGATCCTCTCTCCCAGCCGCTCTATAATAGGGAAACACTCATCTACCATGTTGTCCACAATCCGGTATAACAGGTGCTCGGGACCCATATCCATGTAATTGCCTTCCTTGAGGCATACCCGGGCCACTTTTCCCACCGCGGTCAATGCCACCGGGTGTATTGTCACTATATAATTGGGGCCCATGAATACATCCAGCTCAATACTGGTAATCTCGTCTTCTTCCTCAGCTTCTTCAAAATAGCGCAAGCCATGGAAAACGAAGAAATAATAATCATCGTAACGGTCCAGTTTAGCCCGGGGGCTCTCCTGTAAACAGTCTTCCAGGGCCAGGGGATGGAATTGGAATAAATCGCCGATATAGTGGAGCTCACTGGCAGCGCAGTCATAGAGGTCAATCCATAACAGGCTTTCCCTCGAGGCCAGCAATTGATCTAATTGAGACAAATCGACATCATGCCAGACGGTTTGCTGTTCGTGGCTGAAATAATAGGTTTTGATCATGTTCAACCCTCCTTTTGCGGAGGATTACATGACCGTAAAGCAGCGGCAGTTAATCCCCCATGCATTATTATATTTACCAAATGAAGAAAAGGATTTTCGTAAAGGTATGGGTTCCATTATCCACCACCGCCTTTCCAAGTAAGATTCTTTTAATTTATAACCCGATTGGGGGGGCTTGTCAATAGTGCGGCCCTGTAAGGCCTTTATCCGGGAATGAAACCACCCATAAATGGGTATTTTTAGGTAAGAAGGAGTGGTATCATGACCCGGAAGCGCCTATTGTGGCTATACATCCTGATTTTTGTAGTGGTGAGCAGCGGATTCAGCCTGCAGCTGCCGGCTTTTCAGGTACCCCAGCCCAGCGTGGTCTATGATGTCAACGGCAAAGTCATTAAAGGCTTGAGCAGTGAGAATCAGATCGTGATCCCTTTGGAGGATATACCTGATTCTTTTAAAAAGGCGGTCATCGCGGTGGAAGACAAAAATTTCTACAGCCATCACGGCGTGGACCCGGCCGGCATATTGCGGGCCTTAATAGCCGACATCAAAGCCGGCGAGGTAGTGGCAGGGGGCAGCACCATCACCCAGCAGACCGCGAAGATATTATATCTTACCAATGAACGCACCCTGACCCGAAAAATTAAGGAACTATGGTACACTATTATTCTCGAACGGAAATACAGCAAAGACGAGATACTGGCGCTGTACTGTAATTCCATCTATTTCGGCCAGGGTGCTACCGGCATAGAAGTAGCGGCGCGCACCTTTTTCGGCAAGGAAGCCCGCCAGCTGACTGTGCCCGAATCCACTTTGCTGGCCGGACTGCCTAATTATCCTTCCGGTTTTGACCCGTATGTGCATCCTGACCGGGCCAAAGCCCGGCAGGAGGTGGTCCTGGAACGCATGGCGGCTGAAGGCTATATAACCCAGGCGGAGAGAGACAGCATCGCCCAACAGCCGCTTAAGTACAAACGGGACCATGCCATTATCGGAGACGCTCCCTATTTTGTGGCTATGATAAGGGAATATCTGATCAAGCAGTATGGGGAGAATATGGTTTTTCAAGGCGGGCTCAAGGTCTATACCACCCTGGATCTGACCATGCAGCAGGCTGCCGAGCGCGCCCTGGCCCAGGGGATGAAAGGCCGTCCAGAGGCCCTGCAAGGGGCACTGGTGGCGGTTGATGTCAGCAACGGGCAGATCCGCGCCATGGTGGGAGGGCGGGATTTTACGCAATCCAGTTACAACCGAGTTTTTGCCACCCGGCAGCCCGGTTCCACATTCAAGCCCTTCATGTACTCCCTGGCCCTGTCTTCCGGATGGACCCAGGCCGATATGATACCCTGTGAGGAAGTGGAGTTCCCGGTGGCCGGAAGTCCGCCCTACAAGCCTACTGATTACGGGGATGAGCCCTACCACTGGCGCGATTTTACACTAAAAGAAGCGGTGATGAAATCTGACAATGTGGTGGCGGTAACCCTGAATGAGCGCCTGGGACCGGCCAGGGTGGCCCGCTACGCCGAAAATTTCGGTTTTTCAGGCATTAAGCCGGTGCTATCCCTCCCGCTGGGGTCTACCGAAGTG
>NZ_DCEA01000045.1:0-447 GCF_002316705.1 Syntrophomonas sp. UBA1041 | reverse complement strand
ACCGAAGTGACCCCGCTGCAGATGGCGGCCGGGTATGCGGCCTTCGCCAACAAAGGGGTTTACAGCGCGCCCTATTCGATCATTAAAGTTGTGGACTCCAATGGCAAAGTCATGGAAGAGAACCGAACTCAGCAGAAACGATCCGTCTCTGTCAACACTGCCTATTTGATCACCGATATGCTCACCGGGGTCATGCAGAGCGGAGGCACCGGAGCCCATTTGAGATCTGCAGTAGGCCGGCCCTGCGCGGGCAAGACCGGCACCACCGACGAGTTCAAAGACGCCTGGTTTGTGGGCTACACCCCCTATCTATGCTGCGCGGTCTGGGTAGGCTACGACGACAACCGCCAGGTCAACCAGTCCGGCGGAGTGGTGGCCGGACCCATTTGGGCCAACTTCATGGGCATGGCCGGGGCGGCTTTTCAGCCCTCCGATTTTCCCCGGCCC
>NZ_DCEA01000012.1:13503-20259 GCF_002316705.1 Syntrophomonas sp. UBA1041 | reverse complement strand
GCCCATTGGGGTATGGGTAATGTAGGAATACCACGCAGTGCCAAAGAGATAGGCCACTGCCCACCCTGCGTAAATGGCGGCCGCCAGAACCTTGGGAGACTTACCAAACCGCTGGATGATATAGCCGGCAAGATAGGCGCAGCCAATATAGGCGATGATATAGCCGCCCGTCGGCCCAAAAACACGCTCAAGCCCACCTCTGAAGCCGGAAAATACCGGTAGGCCCACAGCTCCCATCAGCACAAAAACGGCTTGGCTTAATGCGGCAGACCGGGCACCCAGCAATCCGGCGGCAAGAAAGGTAGCAATGTGTGCCAGATTAATGGGCACAGGCCCGATGGGAATAGATATTTGTGATAGCACAACGGTGGCTGCGACAAACAGAGCGCATAAAATTAGTTCATTTGTTTGAATTCTTCTCATTTGATTTTCCTCCATGTAATTTTGTCTTGCAACAGTATAAAAGAAAAAGAGCTAATTGTCAACTATTATTAAAATTCAAGTTTACAATAGAGATATGAAACATGGAGGTAGGCTTTGAAAGGATGAACAACCCGAAAGGAATCCAACCGCTGCATACCGATACTGGAAAAGGAATTCGATTGTAATGGATAGCATTAGGCAAGCTGTTTCTTTCTATGCGGCACACTTCTGAAATGAAACCATGAAATTTTATAGCAGCCAGAAGAAGCAACGCTATACCATAGATCCGCCAAATTATTTTAATGCCGCCTTGCCCGCCCTTGGTATCAATCCCCTGCCTTTTCAACTTCCCGTTTATCCGCAAATAAAGGTGTCATTATATTGGCGGAACGTGTACTCACTGAATACATCAATACACAGAAAGACGCACTTATCACGCTCTCCGCAATCTCCTTTTTCAACACAGGAAAAACAGCGGTTTTGACTTTGATTTCAAAACCGCCGTTTAGCTAGCTATTTCAATAAGCGCGCAGGTTACACCTCCTAAACAACAGTTTAGTAACCTTGTTGTACTATCAAAACGATTTAATTGTGATTATTTCCATAAGAGATTTCCAGTTACTTAGTTTGTATTATTCTACAGTATTAAAAATTGAAGTTATCTGGGTTGGACCCCCAACGATAGTTCTGATTAAGAGTATCAATTTCTTTCATGTCTTCACTACTTAGCTCAAAATCAAAAATATTTGCATTCTCACGAATTCGTGTATCATGAACGGATTTGGGGATTGTAACAATTCCATTTTGTAAATCCCACCTAAGGATAATCTGTGCGGGTGTCTTTCCGTGCTTTTGCGCCAGCTTATGTAGAACAGGAATATTGAACTGGCCTCGTATTAAAGGTGCCCAAGCCTCCATTTGAATTCCTTTTTCTTTGCAAAAATTTCGCAGTCTTTGTTGTGAGAGCAAAGGGTGAAGTTCCACTTGGTTCACCATAGGAACCGTCTCATAATTTTGCATAATAGCGTTTAGATGTTGCTCATGACAATTGCATACACCAATAGCCCGTACATAGCCTTCTTTATAAAGCTTTTCAAATGCTCTCCATGCCTCCAGATATTTACCTCTCGCAGGCCAGTGAAGCAGATAAAGATCAAGATATTCAAGCCCCAGTCTTTTTCTGCTGCCTTCAAATGCCCTGAGCGTTGTTTCATATCCCTGATTGGAATTCCATACTTTAGTCGTTACAAACAAATCTTCTCTTGCTACACCGCTTTTTCTGATTGCCGTTCCCACGCCGCTTTCATTGTAATAAGCCTCTGCGGTGTCAATGCTCCTATAGCCCGTCTGTAAAGCCGTTAGGACAGATTGCTCCACTTCATGGCCATCTTTAACCTCATACACACCCAGCCCCAACCAAGGCATTTTGACTCCATTGTTTAGAACAATAGCGTCCGTAATCTTATTAATCATATTGATTTACCAACCTTTCCGCAAAATATTGCTTTCATGAGTATTTTGCCACTCATTCACTAGATGTGACCGCTTTAACAGTGGTCTTGAGATTGAAAAATACTCGATATTCTTTGTATTTAGTATTTCTTCCATAACCGCAGGCGTTCTATTCAATCCGACTAATATGATGGGCACTTTTGTCTCCTCTGCAATTTGCGCTGCATAATCTCTTAGTACGGATTCTGAATAATCGAACGCTGGATGAAGGTTGAACGGCCCTGTGCCCGCACTAATTTCAATAGAGTTAATCCCTTTAATGGCAAGTTGTGCACATACATAACGGCACGCTGTAAAAACTTTATGGTTCCCGTCAAGGTCTGTACAGTTAATTTTTATAGAAACATGAAAGTCCTTATTGATCTTTTCTCTGATTTCAGCGTAAATTCCAAGCAGAATTCTTGCCTGATTTTCCAAGCTTCCTCCATATTCATCCCGTCTGGTGTTTTGCCGGTTGTTTAGAAGTTGACTTAAAAAATAGTTATGTGCTGCATGGATTTGTATACCATCAAAGCCAGCGCGTTTGGCTCTTAACGCGCTCTCGTCAAACGGTTGTAGAATAGCCTCCAATTCTGCTGTGGAGGGATTAGACGGCGTCCATAAAACACCGCCACTTCCCGCGAATGGAAGCCGAATCAGCATGGGGCAATCGTTCATATGACTCATATCAGTTAATCTTTTATAGTCTTCTATAAATGAATCATCATAAATTTCCATCATGCCTGTCAGATATTTGGATTTCTGAGTGATGTTAGTAACGCCGGTAATAATTAAACCAACACCGCCTTCGGCTAAATCTTGATACGCTTTAAAAAATCTATTAGTCATATGTCCAGTCTCATCTGCTAGCCCTTCGTAGGTAGCTGATCGGATAATCCTGTTTTTCAACGCGATATTACCTAAATGGGTTTCATCAAATAGAGTTTTCATCGTGCATTCCGCTATCCCCCTTGGCTTTTGTCATGCGGTTGACCATATGTAAGTGCAGACTAAGCATTGTAATTCCCGTTATAAGTAAGTATACCAAAAAAAGTTATTCGGAGGTATCATAAAAGTCGGGGTTTCTTGCCTAATACTCCAGAATATGGTATAGTAAGCTTGCGAACAGGAGGAAAACGAGTATGGACGAAATAAAAACGAAACAGCAGGAACTGGCATTACTAATTAACCGTTTTATAAACACGGATGGAACGCAATTAACTGCAATCCCGTCTATGTGCCTGATCCGGGCGTCAAGTGTATCAGAGCGGCTGTATACTGTTCAGGAGCCGTCCCTATATGTGATTGCCCAAGGTTCAAAAATAGTGATTTGTGCGCAAGAGACTTATCAATATGATCCTACATCCTATATGATCGCTTCGATACATCTTCCTATTTGCTGCCAAATCCTTCACGCATCTCGTGAAGAGCCTTTCTTAGGTATTCAACTTACATTCACAGCAGATCAAATTTTAGATATTATGAAAGAATCGGGTCAATCACGGCAAGACAAGCTGCGTCCGGATCGGGGCATATTGGTGAGTGAAACAAGTCCTCCGCTACTGGATGCAGTAATCAGACTTGTTCGTTTGCTGGAGACACCGGCCGACATCCCCATATTGTCGCCGCTAATTATGCGGGAGATATTTTACCGGGTTTTGCAGGGAGAGCAAAGCGATCGCGTTCGTCAGTTCGCTATGATTGGCAGCCAGGCGCAATCTATAAGCAAGGTCATTGAGCTAATTCAGCAAAATTTTAATAAGCCACTGCGCGTTAAAGCGTTGGCAAAAGAGGTTAACATGAGCCCATCAACACTTTACAGCTGTTTTAAGAAAATTACTGCAATGAGCCCAATACAATATCAAAAACAAATACGGCTTCACGAAGCACGTCGTTTGCTGATCTCTGAGCCAATAAATGCCGCGGAGGTTGCCTATTGTGTCGGCTATGAGAGCCCGTCTCAATTCAGTCGGGAATATCTGCGGTTATTCGGTCTTCCGCCCAAGCTTGATTCAAAACGTTTACACAACGCTTTGAATCAGCGTTAATTTTAAAGCAAAATTCAGGTTCCGGCGAAGCATGAAAAGCGTAGCGGCGACCCTTCAAAAGAAATAAGCAGTGGCTTTGTATTCATTGGAATTCTCCTAGCCAAAGCCGCTGTATTCCATCTAAGGGCATAGCTTTTAAATGTTTCCCATATACAGAAAACGACGGCCTTGATTTTTCAAAGCCATCGTTAGATCGTCTATATCATGTTTAGGCGCAGAAAATTACACCATAGCAGCGTTTTTTTTATTAACCGCTAGACGAATGTTTCTTCAAGTTTTTTTACATTTATCGTGCATCAGCAAAATTTTATAAATATATCTCTCCTTTTGCCTATTTATAAAAAACTCATTTTGAGAAAAGGCGTATAGCCAGACATTTGTCTAATTCTTTATAAATGAAATCAACTTTTCATACAGCGTATCATCCATTTTCTTTACGTTATCAGCCGTTTGTGGCGCTGCCCACTTGGTATAGTAGTTTTCAAGATACGTATTACATCCTCCTGTTGCTCCAAAATGATTTTCTGGATCATTTACTGTTTTAATTATTTCCTCGCATTGCTCTGCCGTCAGTTTCTGATAAGTACCATAATGGACAACGCCGGCATCATTAAGCCGCCCGGCTTTGTAATCAGGCGCTTTATCTTCATATCCAAGCAATATGGCAGCCACAGGAAAGATATGTTTGTCCGGTAAGTTTAATTCCTCGTATATTTCAGCCAAATCTTTACGGTTAACATTATGAATGCTGTTTGTAAACATAGAGGCAAAGCCGAGTGAGGTTGCTGCGATAACGGCAGTCTGCGCTGCAAGGACTGCATCGGTATGGGCAGTTAAAAAGCTAAATAAATTATCATAATCACTTGGATAACCCAAATATTCTCCTATGTCGTAAATACGGTTAAAATCGGCACAGAAAAGCAATGCCATCGGTGATTTTACACCGCAGCCAATAATCTTCTGCACCTTATCCTCACCGTCTATCACCACAATTGAATAGCTTTGCCTGTTTGAAGCATTTGCCGCTCTGACACAAGCATCCAAAATGATTTTAATGTTTTCTTGGTCAACCGGATGAGATGAAAAATTTGTATGTGTAGTATGCAGGTTATAGATCGTTTTCAATGTTTCATTCATTGTTATTCTCCTTAGTTTATTTTCCTATAATGTCAGCAGTCAGTGTAGGTTCTACCGGTTCCCAACCTAGCATCTTCCGTGTCAACGCATTCGATGTCGGATTGTCCATTAGGACAAACGGTGTAAGCCATCCAAAATGCGCCTCCGCAGCTTCGGGTGAAATACTGGACACGGGCAGGTTCAGGCGTAGGCCGATTGCCTCGGCGATGTTCTTAAAGGGTATGCCTTCTTCGCCAGCACCATGCAAGCGTGAACCGGCAGGAGCAGATTCCACAGCCAATCGAAATAATTTTGCCGCATCAAGCCGATGTATGGCGGGCCAGCGGTTCGATCCGTCGCCGACATATGCGGAAAAACCTTTTTCACGGGCAAGATAGGCCAGACTTGTGGCAAAGCCTTGGCTGCTGGCATCATGTACGCACGGTGCGAGACGTACAGCAGATGACCGCACACCACGCTCAGCCAGAGCAATTGCCATCTTTTCCGCTGTGCTTCGCGGCGATCCCGGTGATCCATCCTGTGGCTGATCTGCCTCTGTTGCCGGTCGTCCTAAGGACGGAACCATTGTGGTTACAGACGTAATCACAAACGGCTTGCCAGAACCGGAAAGGGTGTCTCCGATTGCTTCTATGGTATGCAGATCGTCTGTAATCGCTTTAGCAAAGTCGGTGAAACTGTTGTCAAAGGCAAGATGAATGACGCCGTCCGCTGCTGCAGCTCCACTTTGCAAACTGCTGAGGTCATCAAGATTACCGTGATGTACTTCGGCTCCAACCGCATTGAGCAAAGCAGCCGCCTTATCCGAGCGTGCAAGACCGACAACCTGATGACCGGCGGCTATAAGCTCTTTAACAACAGCAGATCCGATAAACCCGGTAGCGCCTGTAACAAAAATACGCATGATAAAATCCTCCTTTAATTGTTCTGTAATTGTATGAAATGTTGGGGCAGCTACGAATAATAACCGTTAAATTACTGTCCGGCCTAATATCCTTTCGCAGTCGGATACCGTCGTTTCAATAATTTCTTTGGCTGGCCGTTTTTCTTTCAGCAATGGTACGATTTGCCCAACCATAATAGAACCGTTCACAATATCACCTTCACGCAAGGCTCTTTTCACAGCGCCGGCTGTTTTTTCCTGAAAGCCCGCCATGACTATTTCTTTGGAGTTATTCGCTTGAAATGCAGTAATGTCGTCCGTGTACTTATTGCGTATCTGCCTGCTTGTGTTGTAAATGTTAAAACCTGTCATCACTGTTTCCATATCACCAGTTTTGATAATTTCATCCTTACAAGCATCTGCAATATCGCATTCATCTGCAAGCATGAACGCCGAACCCATCTCAATCGCTTGTGCGCCTAATGTTAATGCCGCAGCCATTGTTCTCCCGTCGCAAATGCCGCCGCTGGCTACTAATGGAATATTTATACAGTCGGCGCCTTGCGGTATCAGAACGGATGTAGTTTCTTGGCTCACCAGACCGCCGCCTTCCCAGCCTTTTAGGATAATCACATCCGCTCCGGCTTCCTGCGCTTTTAGAGCGTCACGAATAAAACAAGCCTTGAACACAATTTTCATGCCCGCCTCGTGCCAGCGGAAAAAGTGCTTTTTTGCCAACTCAAGATCCAAGTTTGCAAGGATACCCGCATATATGAC
>NZ_DCEA01000012.1:11045-13391 GCF_002316705.1 Syntrophomonas sp. UBA1041 | reverse complement strand
ATGCAAACCGGCCCGGCCGCTTCCAGTAAATCGGGAATCATTAACAAATTTGCTCCAAAAGGCTTATCAGTTGCCTTTTTGACCTCGCGTATCAACATTTTTAGTATTTCAGGAGTAGCGTTACCTGTACCTAGGACACCCAGACCTCCCGCCTTGGACACTCCAATTACCAGAGATGGCGAAGCTGCCCATACCATTGCCCCTTGAATGACGGGGTATTTTATTCCTAATACCTGACTTACAATATTGCTCATTTCCAACACCCCCTTATATTGATCTGTCAATTCAACAATTACATCTTTGACTTTTCCCTTGATTTCTTTTCGGGTAAGGTGCTTTGTGTTTATTCAAACCATTGCTTGAGATAATCCTGATAGGCATTTGAGGAAAATTCGATAATGCGGTATTGTTGAATACCCTCTTTTACTACAGGGTCATCATCGCAGAATTTTTGTATATTACTCGATTTTACTATAGCAATGCCACCGCTACCACCGGGTATGGGGCCGGTTAGCAGTACAGAACCGTTTTCTAATCCTGCCTTTAGGTAAGCGAAGTGGTTAGCCATTGCTTTTTTCAGATTCTCCCCTATAGGATGGTTTTCTACAAAGGTTCCCTCTAACAAATAGTATTTCATGCTAAATCCTCCATTCAAGTTATTATAGTGTTATCTTACCAATCGTGTTATAATAGTACAAGAAGCCTATTTATACTATTACTAATACTAACAGGATAGGAGGAAGATAATGAAAAAAACTGAGCCAAATAGATATACTGAACTGGGCGAATTTCTTAAAGCGCGCCGGAATAAAGTCAAGCCGGAGCAGAAAGGGATTTCGGTTGGAGCAAGGCGGCGCACACCGGGGCTACGTCGTGAGGAAGTCGCGCAATTGGCTGGAATAGGGCTTACATGGTATACATGGCTTGAACAAGGCAGGGAAATAAATGTATCCGACACTATATTGGATAGTTTGTCGAGAGTGTTTTTATTAACCGACGAGGAGCGCAGTCATTTATATGCTTTAGCGAATAAGTCTTTACCGAAGCAGGTAGAGGCTTCCCAGACTATTAATGACAGAGTAATCAATTTTCTTGAAAAGCTGGATTTATTATATTGCCCTGCATATATTACCGATTGCCATTGGAACTTAGTTAAATGGAATAACTATGCGACGATTGTTTTTGGGGATTTCAGCCAGCTTCCCACATATGAACGAAACATAATCTACATGATGTTTTGCAACCAAGACTACATATCACTTTTTGAACAATGGGAATTACACGCAAAAGAGATATTGGCAAGATTTCATGCGACTTTCGCTAGACACATAGATGATCCATGGTTTAGTGGTTTTATACAAGACATGAAAAATAAAAGTGAGAAATTTGCTGCTTTGTGGGCGCTATATGATGTTAATAGTATGTCGGATATCGTAAAAAATCTTATACATCCGACATTAGGTAAACTTACTTTTGATTTTGTAAGCCTTGATATTTTCGATAATCAAAATCTTAAATTGCTGGTGTATAATCCAGACAATGAAACTTCGCTTTGTTTGAGCAAATCAATTTTATAAGCACCAATATGCGAAACAGCGAATATCTAAAGGCAGATATTCGCTGTTCGTGCATTTTAGGTTTTCCACTAAACGGCAAGCAATTCCACTGGATAAGGTAGAATAAGTTGCGCAAATTGAAAAAGCCGGTATCCCCGTTATCCATATGATCCGTCAAAAGCCGTATAAAAGTGAGCAAGGGCCAGCCCTCTGTTTAGAGAGGGCTGGCCCTTTGCGGTTTTTGGCAGCCAGGCTATCCTAACGTCCGAAAACGCCTTAGACCCTCAGCTTTGCGACACCGGTTTTCACCGGGTGTGCCCGTGGTTTTCATTATTTTGTTGTCGCTACTTTGTTTTTCTCACGCCGTTTTCATCGACCTCGTACTCGTCGATTTTGGTGCTCTTGGCAAGGGAACCGTCGGCATTGAAGTAATACCACTTGCCGTCGATCTCCAGCCATTTCCCAGCAACCATGATGCCGTCTTTGTTGAAGTAGTAGGTCTTGTTGCTGCCGTTTGCGCCTAAATCCCAAAAGCCCACCAGTATGATGTTCCCGGAGTAGAAACGCCAGTTTCCGGCGTCATCCTTGACCCAGCCGGTTTTCAGCGTTCCATCGGTGTTGAAGAAATACTTCGTGCCACCGATGGTCTGTGTGCCGGTAAGGGCCTTGCTGTCCTTGTAGTAGAGATACTGTCCGGCGTCGTTTTTCGCCCAGCCCTGTGCCGTATCCGGGTCAATGGTCAGCTTGATATAGCGGTGGAGCATGGAGCTGACCTCCGCGCGGGTGGCGC
>NZ_DCEA01000012.1:0-10759 GCF_002316705.1 Syntrophomonas sp. UBA1041 | reverse complement strand
AATTGGAGAAGATCACCGCGATTTCCTCACGGGTGACGGCACGGTCGGGTTCAAACTTGCCGTTTCCGGTTCCCTGCACGACGCCTTTTTTGTACGCCCATTCAATGTAGGGGCGGAAGGCACTGTCCGCTTTCACATCGGTGAAGCTGTTTGTGGTGTATACCTTGGTATCCACATTTGCCAGTCTGCCCAGGGCTGTTACCAGCATTCCACGGGTCATGGCGGTGTCGGGGGCAAAGATGGTTTCCGCTGTGCCGGAGAGCAGCCCTCTGCCGACCGCATAATCAATGGATTCCTTTGCCCAATGGGTTGTAATATCCGCAAATTTCGCTGACGGCGCGGTGTAGCCGATGCCGTACAGAGAGAAGTGGGTGGTTGTGAAGATTACACTCTTGCTGTTCACATCGTAGGCGGAGCCTGCGATGCGGGTGGCGTTGCCCTTTTCGTCCACATAGACCGCATACAGGCCGCCGATTGCTTCGCCCTTGGCGGGAGTGTAAGGCACGGAAACCGTAGCCGTACCGCCGCCGAAGCTGCTAACCGTTGCGTTCTTGCCGTCCTTGGTATAGCTTACTGTCAGGTCATAGACCGGGCGTGTGCCAATCATAGCCTTGGCTGAAGCGGAAAGGCTGGCATTAGGTACGATGGTGATGCTGATATTGCCGCTGCTCTGCTTCTGGATTTCCGCCAGCGCCTTGGTATCAAAGGATACCGTCACAGGGGAGCCGTTCAGCTCAAGGCTGGTTACCCCTGCGCTGACAAGGCTATTCAGGGAATTGCGGGTCAGATTCGCCGTCAGGGAAGTTGCACCCTTGGGCATGGTGACGTTCAGCGCAACGGTGGTGCCGTTTGCGGTTTTGCCCTGCGCCTTTGCATCAGCCTGTGCTTTAGCAATGGCATCGGTTACGGATTTCTCTGGAATAGACGCACTTGCCGAGCTGTTCTGGCCTGCGGTCGCCGTAACAGGAGCCGCCGCCGTTGCCGGCTGGTTCGGGGTCTTTCCGGGTGTGGTTGTGGCTGGTGTAGTTGTACTGCTGGAACTTCCGCCGGAGGAGGAACCGCCGCCACCGCCATTATATCTAGTAAAGGTTACACTTAGGATGGTGCTGTCCGCCATGCTCGATTTCACTGCAATTGCTTTCACCGTTGTGGTTGCGGTCAGGTTGATCGCACCGGTATAGAGAATGCTTCCTGCCGTGGGGATCGTGCCATCCGTAGTGTATCGGATTTCCGCATCTGCCGTGGCGCAGGATAGGGTGACGCTTTGGCTGCCGCTAAAGGTACCGCCATTTGGCGTGATTGTAGGCGTTTTCACCTGAAACAGCGGCAGGGTGATGCTGTCGCCGGTAACAGGGCTTGCGTTAAAGCCCTCCTTTGCCGCCAGCCGCTTATAGCCGGTGATGAGGTCACCGGGCAGGCAGCCTGTTTTCACGTTGCTGCTACTCCACGTGCTACCATCAAAGCTGTACTCAGCGCCGGCCGAGGTTGGAATGGTCACGTTGTAGCTTGTGTCGTTCGCACTTTCGTAGGCAAGCGTAAATGCCAAAGGTGCCGATTGCTCCTGATTCGCTGTATTGACCCCCACACTGGACTCGTCTGAAGCGTTATGAGTTGCAGTTGCTTTTAAACGAATCGAAAGCGCGATGTTTTCTGCCTCGCTTGAAATATAGACATTGCTGTCGCTCCAATCGTCGTCACCGAATTTGTACTCCGCTCCACTGACTGGCGTAATGGTGACGGTTTTCGGGAAAGCACCGCTTATGGTATAGGCAAGAGCGGGGGCTGCGGATACATTCAGTTTGACAAAGTTGACCTCGCCCGTCTCGCCTGCCGCACCGGCTTTGCGCGTATCGGTTTCCTTCACCCTAGCATAGAAGGTGGTGGTGGGTGATACCGTTGTAAATCCTGTGAAGATGTTGCTGTCCTGCCAGTTGGTATTGTCCTTGGAATACTCCGCACCAGCAATGGCATTCACCGTATAGGTAAATGTGCTTCCATTTCCAGTATAGCTGCCGCTGACCGCAGGTGCTGCCGGGCCGTCCGCCTTTTTAAACGTGCCGTTGTTGATAAACTTGCCGTTGATGGTCAAGGTGCTGCCGAGGGTTAAGACCAGTGTGCCGTTGTTGGTAAACGTGCCGTTGATGGTCAAGGTGCTGCCGGGGGTTAAGACCAGTGTGCCATCGTTTACAATGCTTTTACCCGCCGCAATCGTGAAATCACAGTCAAGCGTCAGCGTTTGGCCGCTCTGCACGGTAATATTGGAAAAGGTTAGTTCGTTTGGCAACGTAACACCGTTCAGTTTATCGACGTCTGTCAGAGTTGTATCGCTCACCACATTCAGAGTGATGTTGCTAAGAGCCGTACAACCATCAAACACAGGTGCTTCGATCGTGGTGATGCTGGGCAGAGTGATCGATGTCAGGCTGGAGCAGTCTCGAAACGCGCTGTTACCGATTGTATGCACCGAACTACCGATGACGATTGTTTCAAGACTCGTACAACCCAAAAATGCCTGTTGACCGATGGTCTCTACCGAATCGGGAATAACGATGTTTGTGAACTGAATACAGTCGATAAAAGCGAAATGGCCGATACTTACCACCGAATTGGGAATAACGATGTTTGTGAGCTGATTACAGCTGTCAAAAGCGAACGACTCTATTGTGCGCAGGGTGTTGGGCAGAATAATTCTCGAAAATGAATCGTGGGTAGGGCCACTTTTAGAATCATCATAGTAACTAAACGCGGAATATCCAATCGTATTATTTTGAAATGTGATACCTGAAACATCCCAAGTTTGACCGACTGTTGCATTCTCAACAATATAACGGCAGTCGGCAAAAGTTATACTATTTGAGCCAGTAATGACGATTTCGGTCACAGAGTCAAGATCACTGTTGTCAAGCGCTGCTGTTATGGCCTCGCTAAGTGTTGTATATGGTGACGAGTAGTCAACCTCAAGCCTGGTGCTATTCTCCATCCTGGCCGCAATCATATTCGCCCAAGTCTCAACCGTAATCACAGGCAGTTCCACGCCCTGCGCCAAAATGTAATCCTCAACTTGAGCGGTAAAGATGTATGTGCCCACTGTTTCGCCGCCATACTCCGGATCGGACTCCCACCGCACCGGAACAGATACCGCAGCCCCGCTTACCGTGGCGTCAAGGGTTTTCGGCAAGACTAGCGCCGAAAGGGGCGTACCTATGGGATGGCTTTGCTCCGCAATATCCTCGTCCAGCGGATCAAAGGCGGTGATTTCGCCACCTGTCGGAGGTGCTTCTTCCTGTACCGTCACGGTGATGGCGGGCAAAGCCGCGCTGACCGTGTAGCTGTCATCCGTCACTTTGGCGGTAAAGGTGTATGTGCCCGCCGTATCACTGTCATAGTCCGGGTCGGATGCCCATGTCAGCGGAACTGAGATGCCCTTTTCCTCAAACTGTAATTCGCCGGAATCCTGTTCCGGTTTTTCCGCATCTGTCGGTGTGGCCACCCGCACCGTTGCGTTTAATGTGTCTGGCAACTTCAAATCCTCCGGAGAAGTACCCAGCGGAACCTCTCTGTTTGCTGTTTCTTCTGATAATGCTTCAAAGGCGATAATCTCGCCGCTTGTGCCGATGGGCGGTGTTTCTGCAAACGCTGTAATCGGCGTCATGCCCAGCATCATAACAATGGACATTGCCATTGCCAGTATGCGCTGGGGTTGTTTGTGGTGAGCCATACTTATAATCCTCCAATCATAATTTATTGATAGAAATGCATAGCTTTATCCAAATCAATTGATGAATTTTATCTTCGCCGCCATTTCTAACTTTTAATTTCTCTACGCCTAATACTGACCGTAATTCCTCTTAAAAAGCGGTAATTGTTTCATTCAACACTTTTATCATTGCAACGACTGTCGACTTATCAAAATTAATGTTTTACAACACTTCCCACTTTCCCTTGCCGAAGTAAACGCCTTCACCTTTTTTGCTTGAATTTGTAAAACTTCCGATATCATATCCTTGTGCTTCTGTAAAAAAGGCAACTATGGTGTGCTCTTTAGATTGGCTGTTTAGCATGAAGTTTGTAGTTTCATTACATAACTTTGTCAAATCATTGGTTGTTAAATAGCCCGTGTCAACATAGCCATCCGGAGGCATGTTATCGACCGTACCCTTAAATCTATAACCTCTAAATCCATCGATAGTTATTGTTATCTCTGACATATTGAGTTTGAAATATCCTTTAAACCCCTCATGGCTGGCAGGTGCAAAAAGTGCAAAAAAGGTACGTGTTTCACCATTTTCATCATGTGTATGCTCTCTTGCATACATAGGAAGATAACACATTTGTGCAGGAATATCCCCATATGCAATTGGAGATTCCGCCCATATACCGCTGCTCTCAATTGTCAATTGTCACTACTTGCTGATTGTAAGTCATCGATTCTGATTGATATACAGGTATATACGGTCCTGCCGGTTCCGTTCGAGTCGCTTTCTTGCGGATACCTACCTCTTTATATGCATATCTTGTCAGTCCGTTTTCGTCGCCGGAATGTTCCCTGCCTACTATGATACAAGACGGAGGACAATGGAAAGAACTATTAGATTCTTTCATAGAGTCACTCCATTTGTAATCCGAAAGGATAACTTCATATGTGCTATTGTCATTCATAATTGATAGCTTTCCATACTTGTACTGTGTTTTCTTATTTTCATCACCAGTATGCAAACGTCCAACAATCACTTCATCATCTTTCTTACAAAGAAATTGATTATCCACCCGTTTGCCCGATTCAGCTACTGCAATGCTTGTTTTTACATCCTCTGATTTGACACCTAACATAATTGCTTGCACATTTTCCATATCATATACCTCCGAATTTTATTTTATTAACTAAAAAAATCACTTGCTTGCATCGCTTTTTTACCAAGAATCTGCCAAGGAACCACCCCCTCATGTTGCATCACCCCTTTCGCTGCGGTAGGCCGCGCAAATGCGCTGAATGACAAGCAGGCTTTTCGGTCCGATATTGCGGATTTGCTCTACCTTTTCCGGTTCCTGTTCCAGCATCGTGCACAGGGTGTCCATATCCCGAAGTCCGCTTCGTGCAAGCTGGGTGCCGGTTCGTTCGGCAAGCCACGGGCTGTCTGCCGGGTGGCTTTTGAAATATTGGCGCACCTCCTGCGTCATGGTTTTTTCCTCCCTTTTTTTCTGGTTGAGTGCAGGCGGTCAAACAAAAGGCCGCATTAAATTCAATGGCGCTATCACATCATGATGGGGCTGTCAAGCCCCTACATTAAAATTATAAGGAATTTTTTGCACCAGAACCAGTGCCGGAACAGCGTGCCTCTCCAACGAAATTAGCACTTGACAATTTTACACAACTGTGCTTGTAGCTTTTTGTACCCTATGGTAAAATGAAGCAAGCAAATAATCGAAGGGAGGGGATGCTTTGGAAACACCACTTGACATTACCGTTTACGAGGATAATCTGGAGGATGCGCAATGGCTGATTCGCTGTATCACAGACAGCGGGATTCCCGCCGAATGCAACGCCTTTTCCTCCGGGGAAGCGTTGCTGGAGAGCTTTTCTGCCGGGCGGTATGACCTCGTTTTTCTGGATATCTATATGGGAGAAATACAGCAGGGCATTGACATCGCCGCGAAAATCCGAGAGACGGATACCGCCGTGACGCTGGCCTTCACCACCACCAGCACCGAGCACACGCTGGAGAGCTACCGGCTGAAAGCCTATGCGTATCTGGAAAAGCCGGTGCGCCCCGCCGATGTGCGGGAGGTGCTGGAGCAGGCGTTAAACAAACGGAGGAACGCACCCTCCGTGAAACTGCTCATAGAGGGAACCTACAAGGTGATTCCGCTGGACAGCATTTTGTATTTTGAACAGAAGAACCACGCCGTTCTGGTGAACACGCTGACGGGGGTTCTGCGCACCAGCCAGACGGTCAAACTAAATGATATTGAATCTCAGCTGCCGGACAGCTTTCTCCGCTGCCATCACAGCTACATTGCCAATCTTCGTTATGTGAAGGAGTTGGATCAGGAGCTGCGAATCCTCCTCATGCAGAATGGGGATACGGTATACATCCGCCGCCCGTCCCTCAGCAAGGCGGTGAAAGCCTACGAAAGCAGGCTGTTCGCGGCGGCAAGAGGGGGCGGGCTATGAAAAAACACAGTAAATGGCTTGCCGCCCTGCCGGTCATTCTGCTGATGTCGGCGCTGTGCCTGATAGGCATCCAAACGGCGGGGTATCGGCTGAATGCCTCCGAGACGGGCGTGGTGCAAACCATCACGCAGGTGGAATATGAAACAGACACAGGTGCTTCGGGAACACTTGAACTGCCAAGCAAGCTGGAAGGGCTTGCACCCCGTACCACCGTCACGCTCACCGCAAAGCTAACCGCCCAGCCGGGAGAAACCCTGCTGGTGAAATCAGTGTTTGCACCGATGGAGGTGCTTCTGAACGGAGAGCCGGTGCTGGAATACGGACAGGCGGGGAGCTATCCGGGCTTTTTGAACGACCCGCCCACCGCATTGCTGCTAGTTGCGCTGCCGCCCGGGGGTGGCGAGGTTTCTCTGCGGATAACTTATCAGTCCCTCACGCAGCGGGATACGCTTTCCCTCCCGGCACTCTACGTGGGAACCGGTCATGCATTGATGGAGCGGCAGTTCGCACAGGACGGCTTTTCCTTTATTTTTTCGCTGGTGCTGATCTTTCTCGGCCTTGTCATGGTCGCGGTTTCGCTTGGGTTTGTGTGGAAAATTCCCTCCGGCACATCCTTTTTGTGGCTGGGATTGTTTTCCCTTTCGGCAGGGGTGTGGGGTCTTGGCGAATGCGATTTGACGGTGCTGCTGTTTCCGTACCCGGCGCTGCTGTACGCTATGGCGTACCTCGGCCTGTTTTTGGTTACCATTCCGCTGCTGCGTTTCGGCCTCTTGGTGGTTCAGCCGAGGAATAAACGCCCCATGCAGTGGATGCTGTGGGCGCATTATTTTTCCGTCACCGCCGCGCTTGCCTTGCAGCTTTCCGGCCGAATGGATTTCACCAAAACCCTGTACTGGTTTCACCTCATCGCTCCGCTGGGCTTTGTAATATTTGCCGCCTGCCTGCTGTGGGAGCGGCTGCGCAATCATAATCCTGCGGCGGGGCGGTTTGCTCCCGGCATTATCCTTCTCGCTGTTTTTACGGTGCTGGAGCTGCTCAACTACTGGCTGCACTTTATCCCGGTACTAACGCTGCTCTTCCAGCTCGGCGTGCTGGGCTTTGTGCTGTCGCTAGGGATTGTCAGCGGGTACTATATGCGTAGCTCCCTGCAAACCGCTGCAGAGAAAAAACGGCTGGAATACCAGATGGAAGCGGTGAACCGCCAGCTTGCACTCCAGCGGATGCAGTTTCAGAAAATTGCGGAGAACGACGCTCTGGTAAAAGCCCAGCGGCATGATCTGCGCCACCAGATGACGGTGCTGCGGGAGCTTTATGCGCAGAATGACCGGGAGAAGCTGGGACGCTATCTGCAAGCCCTGACGGAGAAGCTCCCCTCCAGAAAAGAGCCTGCCCTGTGCGAAAACTATGCGGTGAATGCCGTGGCCTCTCATTATGCAGATATGGCAAGGCAAGCCGGGGCGGAGGTTTCGGTGCGGCTGACCGTGCCTCCGGAACTGCCCGCCGCGCTGGAAAGCGATTTGTGCGTCATTGTCGGCAACCTGATGGAAAACGCTGCCGAAGCCTGCGCCCGTATGACCGGGGGCAACCGGTTTGTCCGTATGGGAAGCCAACTGGAGCATGGGGTTCTCACCCTTGCGGTGGACAACAGCTTTGACGGACATCTGCGTCAGAATGACGGAGCATTTCTGTCATCCAAACGGGATGGTGAGGGTATTGGCCTTGCGTCTGTGATGGCTGTGGCAAAAAAATACGGCGGCAATGCACAGTTTGTGGAAAAGGACGGCGTGTTTCAGGCATCGGTGTATGTGCGGGTGGGGTAAGACCTCCTCGGCTTTTGTAAAAACGGAAAGCGCCTGCCCTCTCTATTAACATGAGCAGGCACTTGATAGTTGATAACCATGCTGTCATAGCACAAAAACAAGTTATGCCCGAAAAGATAAATGCCGTAAAACACAGCAGGATAAAAGCCCATTTTTATAACCTTTATCCAGTGAACTGCAAAACAAACAGGACAAAAAAGAGAAAAGCTCAGTCTGCCTCTTTTTATTCTGTGGATCTACACAGCATTCACTCCGAACGGCTCCTAAAGTGGCTCGGAGTTCTAGCCCTTGCTATTTCGCAATTGGTTGATTCGTTTTACTCAATGCCGACTGCAATCTAACTCTTACCACTCTTTGTATATTGCTGAGCTACAAAAATAGAATTACCATAAACAGTTTTACATCTACTACAAATAAACATCTAAAGATACACTTCTTCTTTCTCTGTCATAAATATTCTTAGAGTGAGAGGTTCTGGTGGGTACATCATGAACCGCATCTGGGTTCTGCCCAAAGACGGAAATCTCCCTTGGTGGGAAATCCGTCTTTTTTGCATTGCCGCGATTCGGCTATTTTTTTAGAATCAGCCGGTTGCTGATATTGCTGCCGTTCTCCCGATATCGGGACTCCTTTTCAATCATCCCTACCTTCATCAGATCATGCAAGGCACGCTTGACGGTGCTGCGGGAGAGCTGCAAGTCGGCGGCAATGGTCTTGACCGCAGGCCAGCAATCCGCGCCGGTTCCGGCACGGTCGCGGAAATAAAGATAAACAGCCCTCGCCCGATGGGGCAGATCATCGGGCGAGGCAGAATAAATGTGGTTAAAATAGTTCATGAAGTTCTGACATGGCTGCGCCGCTTTAGCGGCTCTGCGGGCGGCTCCACCACAGGTGTGTGGAGTGCGCCGGTACCGGTGGGCGGTTCAAGGATTTCGCCGGTTTCCTCATCTATCATTAGGCAGGCGTGTGCTTGCGGACGATATTTTCCTCCTGCGTCTGCTTGTCGTCAGTCACAGTAAAACATGACACGGTTTTTTAGCTTGCCGCCGTTTTCATCCGCCACTGCAAGGATTTCCCGGTAGAGCTGCTGAATCATAAGCGACACCATAAAATATTTGGTCAAATCTTCTTCGGGCAGGACCGCAAACAGCGCGAATTTTTCATTGCAGAATTTCTCTGCATCAATGGCTGTCTCAAAGCAGAGAATCTGCTCCATTTCGGAGTCAAGAAAGGCATTCAGGCGGGACAGTACCGTGGAGAGCACCGATGCCATGGCTTGCTCTGCGGGGTTGGGGGCGGCTCCCGCAAACCAGCGAGCCTTGTGGTCGGGCGGCAGATATTCCGCAATCAGCAGAATGATGGAGGACAGAAGCCCCTCGGCGGCATCATTGAAAACTTGATTTTGCCCATAGTTCTCGCCGCTGGCGCAGGCGTATTCCAGATTGGGGTACAGAAAAAATGCCATCTTGCCCACGCCGGACGCGCCAATCTTGAGGCAGTGGACGTCGTCGGTGTCCGCCAGCGCCGTGACCTTGTTCTTCGCTCCTGTGCTGCCAAGGATGATACTCTGCTCTGAAACTGTTGGGAGGTTTCCCCCCTGCCGCCACAGCTCCGGCTGAAAGGGAATGTGCTTGTAGATGCTTTTGATTTCCTGCTTGGTGGAAAACCGTGCCGTGCCATGCTGGCCGTCGCCCACCGTGCGGGATTTGATTCCGTTGAGAGTATACTAGTGGGCCAAAAGAGAAAGGCCGCCGATGATGAGAAACATCACGGCGGCCGCAGCGAATAAGATGTAGACTTGGGATTGCATGGGAAACTCCTTTCTTCACAGTCAATTTAGTGGTAAAATAAATCCATAAAAACCATGTTTATCGATAAAGGGGACATATAATGGACAAGGAATTATTATTGCTTGACAGCAAACTGGATTATCATCTGTTTCTCTATAAACAGCTCACGGAGCAGCTATCCTCCATTCAAAAATGTGCGGCTCAAGGCAGAATTGAAAGCTACGAGACACTGATGGAAGACGAAACACTTCGGGATGCGCTGCTGCTGAAATTTATTCTTTTTCAGCGTACCATTAAAAAGGTCGGATTCTCAACGATGTCAAGCCGCTACAAGATGCGGCTGGAGAAATTTCCTTGGCTGGAAGCGGAATACTTTGACCAAAACTGTGTGGTACATTACGATTGCGTATGGTCGCTTCTGCAAAATATAAGACCTTTAAAGCGGCAGATCGAGCACATTAAAAAATACGATGACGCCCGGTATGAAGAGCACGGCGAGGATGTTCATTGCAGCTTCTGCGGCAAGAGCCAGCAGGAGGTGGAACGCATCATTGCGGGTACCCATGAAGCAATCTGTAATGAATGCGTCGGACTCTGCTCCGAGATACCGGAGGAAGTAACCGAAGAGGAAAAAGAGAGAAAATGATGTCAAGCAGGGCTTAAACCCTGCCTCAGACTGTCAAAAAAGTCGCCATATGGCGACTTTTTTGGATAATAGAGGCAAGAATAGGGGGGCTGTGAAGTGGAGAACTGGAAGAAAGACGGACGGCGCGATGTGGTGCTGGTAGATTTAGACGTACTGGTGCCGGCAGACCATTTATTGCGGAAAATAGAGCGGGTCGTGGATTACGAATGGCTGTATGAACGCCTAAGTCCTTACTATTGCCATGACGGCAGAAACGGAACAGACCCGGTGGTTCTGGTGAAAATGGTGCTGATACAGCATCTGTTCGGCATCCCCTCTTTGCGCCAGACGT
>NZ_DCEA01000086.1:0-24415 GCF_002316705.1 Syntrophomonas sp. UBA1041 | reverse complement strand
CTTTACATGTTTTCGGAATCTCCATTATTGCAGGTTCCTCCTAACCTATTAATAAATCCTCAATATCTTTACGCGGCCTCTGGGGCGGACATTGGTCAGGATACCCCACCAGCAGCATACTTACGAATTTGTAGTAATCTGGTAATTCAAAAATTTCCTTAAGTTTTAATTCATCAACCAGCCTGCACCAACAAGTGCCAAGGCCCAAATCCATGGCAGACAGAACCATATGTTCAATAGCAATGCCGACATCTAAAAAAGCATTGGGAATATAGTTCTTCAGCTCCTTTCCGCTGGTATATAATGGATTAGAACTTAAGAGCGACAGATTCATCGCCATGTCATTCCTATCGACCGAACCGGAGTTTTTCAGTTCCTCCTGCAGATACTTAATATAGTCGGGCAACCAGCAGCGGAGGTCGGCATAACATAGAATAATCAGCGGGGCCCGCCTGACAAACATTTGGGCGCTCACATCTGCTACCAGCTCTCGTATCTTCGGTTCTTCTAACACAAGGAAGCGCCATGGCTGCCGGTTTGAACCCGAAGGAGCCAATCTGGCAGCATCCAGCAATTGAGCAATTTTTTCCTGTTCAACCGGAATTTCTTTAAATTTTCTTATGCTGCGTCTTTTTAAAATTGCTTCCCTTACATCCATACGTACACCCCTTGTGAACCTAATTTAAGAAGAATTGCTATGCTTGCTAATTACAGATCCCTGGAAACGTCCTTAAGAACCTTAATACCAGAGCTACTTCTATGTCGTCCTTCATAATCATCTTGCATTAATTAACCCTAACCGGGTTTAAGCGGCAGCTTACCATCAAGGGTTGTATCCTTCTCGTTGGCAATGAAACATTTCAAGCAAAAATCCAAGGTCCTTTAAGTTTATTAGTATGAATCGATGAATATCGTAGATGAGAATCTATATAGACGCAGTACACTGGCTATGGGATTATCTAAGCCTCCCCACCGATATTAGCTGCTCGGTCTGTTATACAACCATGCTGTCTGTCATTGAGGAAGAGCCAGTATTACGACGCAATTACCACCTCCCCACAAAATATAGTGTGTTTCCAGCTGCCTCTGGTAGCTTTAATAGCAATTATTGTGCCATTTCAATTGTTTAGGCCGGGTTCTTAACAAATATACAATCTTTGCCCATGCAATAATCTCAGCAAGCAGGTCTTGTGGCAGAATGGTTAAGGAACTGCAAAGATGTCGCTTCGAGGTTCCCGGGTATAATTTATCTTAGTTTTTATTCAGCGTCGGGCTAGTTGTATAGTATAGCGGACACCATCATACAATTAGGACACAATTATAAATGGCATATTCCCCCGCCGGGAATATGCCAAAATGTGTGGGAAGATCGACAATACAGGGGTTTGTCAAGCCTGGCCCGATATTTTAAGGTGCGTAAGATTTGCCCTGTATGTTATCTACTATCATCACAGAAGATTGATCATCCATGTTAAAATCATCTGCCAATCGGCACCGGGGGCCAGGGCCGGCCAAACTGCTCACTGGCACGCATTCCGCCTATGGTCCCCGCCATAATTAACTTGAACGATTCAAAACGCCATTCACCATCCATGTCGCGAACTACTTGCGATTCATAGCGGCCGAAAGAGTAGATGTCGGCAACATCAGGATTTTTGAAGGTTTGCCAGGAATACATGCAGCAATAAACGATAGCGCTGTTACTGGTTTCAAAATGAATCTGTTCGTTGGTACAGTAATGGGTTTGAGTTTTGGCCGCTCCCATAATTTCTTTAAGATGCGCCAGAATAGCATTCTTTCCGTCGAAATAATTGGGATAGACATCTCCCCAGCTAAGTTTGCCAGTCTGTGTAAAGCAGGATGCCATACCGACCGGATCCAGGTTATCGCAGCAGCGCATGTAATGGTACATACACTCTTTAATCGCCCTGATATCTTCCAACCTTTGAATACGTTCTTCCAGGGTATTTACAGGAGCATCTTTAATTAAAAACATTTTTCCTTCAACGACCTGTTTCATATAATTACTCCTTCCTCTCCTAATTACTGCCATTTGCAATCAAACCATTATGTATGCCTATAGATTAAAGGTATTTGACTATTATGCATATCGGGTAAAAGTACCATGCTTTAAAATCAATGCAAATGGTACGTATGGGTTATATTTATTCTTGTATTTGCTCGTTAATATGGATATTAGATCGAAAAATGAAAGAAAGGAGACATACAATTGTACAAATTTAACTTCACTGGAAAAGTTGCACTTATTACCGGGGGCGCAAAAGGGCTTGGTAAAGAATACGTTCAGACTTTTGCCGAACAGGGCTCGGATGTGGCAGTATTCGATATTGATGGACAGCTGGCCCGGGAGACAGCCCGTGAAATTGAAACCCTTACCGGCAGAAAAATCAGAGGCTTTGCGTGCGATGTTGGTAATGAAAAGCAGGTTATTGATTCCGTTGCCGCTGTAGTCAAAGAATTCGGAAAAATCGACCAGGTGGTAAACAATGCCGGGATTCTGCGTTATGGTGACGCCCTTGCGGATTGGGAAAAAGTCATCAATGTAAACTTGACCGGCACATTTCTGATGAATCGTGAGGTCGTTAAACAGTCTATGATGGTTCAGAAAAAAGGCAGAATTGTCAATATCTCTTCTATAGGAGGCGTATTGGCAACACCTGCCGGAGTCCAAAGCTATCATGCCTCCAAAGCCGGTGTTATCGCTATGACCAAGGCCCAGGCGGGAGAATGGGCCCCCTACAATATTTTAGTCAATTCTGTAGCACCCGGAGCTATCGCCAATGGCACCATGGGTGACAGCGCCGGCTCCTCAACGGCAGCTGATGATTATCAAGCCAAAAGCAGAAATCCTTTGAAGAGACGCGGTAAGTTTGGCGAAATGAGCGGCATACTAATTTACCTTTGTTCCGACGAAAATACTTACACCAATGGTCAGTTAATACTGGTTGATGGCGGTTGGGCCGGAATGATGTAATTCAGGCCAGAATTAATTAGCAACTTCTGATCTTGACCGATCATTTAATTGATTTGCAGAGATTTCAAACCATTATAGACTCCATCGCAGGATTACGCTTATCCATCAATTAGTTATCAACAAAGGAGAGATTGGTATGGAAAGAACTGCTGTTTTAGAACAAAAAATACATTACGCCTGGTTCATTCTTATAGCGTGTCTCGGCTTTTATTCGGTTCTAATAGGTATATGCGGCAATACCGCTGGTATATTTCTTGCTCCGGTGATGAATGATCTAGGATGGTCGAGAACTGCCGCCTCTCAGTATCTGGGCATTTGGCCATTGGTCGCCGCTGTTTCGCAACCGTTTGCGGGCAAGATCTTACAAAAGTATGATCCACGATATATATTGACCGCCGCGGTGACCTTGTTCTGTGTAGCCTATATGCTTACATCTCAGGCCACGCAGGTATGGCAATGGAACCTCTTTGGCGTGATATACGGCATAACTGCTACATTCTTTATGTACTTGGCAGTACCCGTGCTTATCAACGCCTGGTTTAATAAGAACGTCGGTTTCAATATCGGTCTGGCCTCAGCTATGTTAAGTCTGGTGGCTGCTTTCGCAGCGCCTATCGCCCAATCAATAATAACCGCTTACGGGTGGCAAACCGCCCGGCTTTATCTGGGGATGGCAGCTTTTGTCTTTTGCGTTCCAGTGACTTACCTCTTTGTACGTAAAAACCCAGAGATGCTGGGACTCAAGAAATATGGCGAGGATGAGGTTGTAGAAGAATCAGCCGCTGCGAATGCCCTCATCGTAGACCACGCTGTTTCCTTAAAACGCGCCGCCGCAAATCCTGCCTTTTACTTGATCATACTTATAGCCTGCGTTTTCACGTTGTGCGCAACCTTCTTTCAGCAGATTCCCACATATGCCGCTAAAGGCCCGCTGGGAGCCGCCGCCGGTGCTATGGCGGTGTCAATCATTATGGTAGGCGGTATTATCGGCAAATTCATTTTGGGTTATGTCTCCGACCGCTTCGGCGCTACGGTTGCCGGCACCTTTGCTTGTCTCTGCGGCGCTGTCGGTATATTTATATCATTCAAATCAGGCAGCGCCATATCTCTGTTCTACATAGGCATGGCCATTTTCGGTATGGGATATGCCGCGCTTTCTGTCATCAACCCGATGCTTACCAAGCAGAGCTTTGGCATCAAATACTACAGCGAAATTTACTCTTGGATCATTATGGCTATCTTTTTGATGAGTTCAGTGGGTCCTACCTTGTGGGCGCAAATATATGACAGAACCGGGGGCTTCACATTGGCTTTCATCATTGTAACCGGATTATATATTGTGGGTGCACTTGCCATCCAGTTTATTATGCCCAGTGCCAAAAAGACCTGGGACTTAAATGAAAGTCCACAGGACCACATCACATCAGCCTAGCAGATAGTACGCTGGAGAAGCAAAAGAAATGAACCGCCCCCCATTTAGTTAAAGTAAGTAGTAATATGAACTGCAACTGAATGGGGGGTACATATATAAATATTGGCAAAACAACCTCGCATTGAGGTGCAAACACATCATAAACACGATTCATTAATTTGCTTTGCTCAAGCTGGACATGATCGGGGCAATTGGTACGCTTTATGCAATACTTCGTTGCAGACGAGTAACGGCAGCATCAACTTGGCAAGAAAAGAAAGAAGGGATTTTTCATGAAACTATTCACAAAATGCAAAATAGGTAAAATGCCACTAAAAAACCGTATCGTTATGGCGCCTATGGGTACCAGTTCTGACAGCGACGGCGGATTTTCAGCACGCACTATTCGTTACTTTGAAGAGCGGGCCAAAGGCGGCACAGGTCTCATCATCACGGGAAGAATGGCCTCAATCACAGATTATGAGGGATTTTCGCAAGGAGCGTTGACGAATTATCACCATGTTTCACGGTTGAGTTCCCTGGCTGAACATGTACACATGTATGGCGCCAAGCTCTGTGTGCAAATCGGTCCCGGTTTGGGGCGCCTCATGGGTAAGGATCCATACAATGCTCCTTATTCCGCCAGTGCTATTCCTTCATTTTTCTTTCCTAATCTGACTTGTAAAGTTCTGACCGCGGATGATATTAATAAGATTACCGACAGGGTCGGTTATTCAGCCAAATTAGCCAAAGACGCAGGCGCAGACGCGGTGGAGATGCACGCTTATGGCAGTTACCTGGCAGATCAGTTTTTGACTCCAGTCTGGAATAAGCGCACCGATCAATACGGCGGCAGCTTGGAAAACCGCACCCGTTTCCTGGGTGAGTGCATTGAGGCGGTGCAAAGATACTGCGGCCCGGACTTTCCCCAAATCGTAAAATTTACGCCTACTCATATGTATCCCGGATTCCGCGAGCTGGAAGAAGGGGTTGAAATCGCCAAGCTGCTTGAGCAATGGGGAGCGCATGCCCTGCATGTAGACACCGGCTGTTACGAAGTATGGTACCGCCAGATCCCCACTGTATACCAGCAGCCTGGCTGTCAGGTATTTGCAGCCGAAGCGGTCAAAAAGGCTGTAAATATCCCTGTAATCACGCAAGGCAAACTGAGCGACCCTATTTTGGCAGAACAAGTTCTGCAAGAGGGCCAGGCTGATTTCATCGCCCTGGGCCATCAGCATCTCGCAGATCCTATGTATGCCAGCAAGGTCAAGGAAGGGCGCTATGATGACATCGTGCCCTGCATTGGCTGCAACGAATGCCTGCGTTTGGGCGGCTTGGGCAGGCACTACACTTGCGCCGTCAACCCTGAATGCCAGCATGAAATTGATTTTCCGCTTACAATGGCGAAAGAAAAGAAATCAGTCTTGGTCATCGGCGGGGGCCCTGGCGGTATGAGCGCCGCGGTGACTGCCGCCCGGCGCGGATTTGAGGTAGAACTCTGGGAAAAAAGCGATAAACTGGGGGGTTTGCTGCTCGCCGCAGGTGCTCCCGATTTTAAGAAGGATGTTCTTAAATATGTCCAGTACTGTATAACACAGGTCAACAAACTGGGCGTGATAGTAAGGTACAATAAAGAAGCAACGGCAGCGGATATTGCCAAAGCACGCTTTGATAAAACAATCATCGCGACTGGCGCCAATCCTTCAATCCCTTCTATTCCTGGCATCGAAAACGCCAATCCTGCTGCCGATGTTCTCCTCGGCAAGACAGATGCCGGTGAAAAGGTGGTTGTCATCGGCGGCGGGCTGGTAGGCTGTGAAACCGCATTAGATCTGGCGTACAAAGGTAAAGAAGTCACCATCCTGGAAATGCTTCCCAGCCTACTTGCTACCGCCGTCGAAGCTAAGAATAACGCTACGAGTTTGCGTGATATGGTTAAGGAATCCGCTATAAACGTAATTACTGGCGTTAAGACGAAAAACATAGCTATTGATTCTGTCACCTATGAACTGGATGGCGAAGACGTTACTATTCCCAGCGATACCGTGGTCATAGCCACCGGTTACACTTCCTGCGGCGGGATCGGTGAAGAGCTTGAGCAGATGGGATTCGATATAACTGTGATCGGTGATGCTGTGCAACCCGGCAAGGTAGTTGACGCTGTGTCCGGCGGCTATCACGCTGTCCGCATCATGTAAAATAACAGAATACCTCTTGCGTCACTTATCAATAAAATCACCCCTTAAAGCAGATGAGATTCTGCCTTAAGGGGTGTTCTTAATTGGGGATAATGGTTTTTCTCATCCGTGCATGGCTCTAAATTTTTTAATAGCCAGGGTTTTGTTATTTACATCGAGTTTCTGATAGATGTTTTGCATATGACGCTTAACGGTGTGCTGTGAGATAAATAGCTTATCAGCAATGGAGCTTTGGTTTTCTCCATTTTCCAGCAGGCGTAAGACTTCAATTTCCCTTGCCGAAAGCAGACTTGATCTTTCTGCCCGATCGACAATATATCCGCTGTAAAAAGACAATATATGATCCAAATATTCTGGCTTCATATCAAGCAACCCGCTTTTAAGCATAGGCCTAATAAAGTCGGTATTCTCTACAAACGGCATAATAACGTCATCTTCCATTCCTATGTCAATAGCTTTTTGCAGTTCCTTTACACCTTCATCCAACCCATATAGATGATATTTTGCCACCGCGCTATATATATGGTTATGAATGAAACCCAGCTGAAATTGCAATTCGCTGAAAAAATCCGCAAACCGTTCGGTCAGCATTTCCAGCCCGATATAATTGCCGGACAACAATATAGCCTTGCCATTAACGATGTAATTGAAAGCAATGCGTTTAAAGATAGAATTATGCTCTATATTATCGCTCCTCAGCCACTTGGGAATATTACAATATTGGTTCAGGCAGGCATAAATATAGCCTAAGGCATTCTCTATCACATATAAGTTGATAGTATTTTTCTCGGTTTTTTGCATTATGGTCAGTTCATCTAATATGGTACGAAGATCTTTTTCCCGTTTTTGTAAAATGCACAAGCGGGCCAGCGTTAATTTTGCACATACGGCGATACATAGCTGATTGCAGGTATTCGCCTTGCAGATCGCCTTTTTGGCGTTTAACTCTACTTGTTCCAAATCTCCGGTTTCCAAGGCATATTCTGCCATAGCGAGATAGTCGCAGCCCATTCCGGAACCATTAGTAACTTTGATATAGCTTTCAAAAGCTGTCGATAGAATATCAACGGTTTTTTTATATTCACCTTTTTTATTGTAGTAAGCATATGTGAAATGCGGAGAGCTATAAGTTAACACCCCTTTTTGATTTCTAGTTATAGAGTGTTCCTCTCCCAGAAGTTCCAGCGCTTTACTGGCATAATTCATTATGGCCTCGGCATCATTGAAGGCTACGGTTGTAAAATTGAGATTGATTTCCGCCAAAATCTGATTTTGTGAATAATTGGAGTGGGTATGAGTCAAGAAATACTGTTCCATTGATTCCAGCATATCTGTGCCAAGCTGTTTATCCACATCCAGAATAACAAAAAAAATGTACTTAAGCGTGGCCATCGGATATTTATACTTCTGCTCATCGGTGGCCGAGCTGAATATCTGAAACAGCAGCTCCGTATCTATAGAATTTATACTTGTAATATCCGCCATTTCGAGTTCTTTAAAGATATTTTCATAGTCTTTAGCCATGTACAGATATTTAAAGGCATTGGCATGATCACCCTTGAAGGAATACCATTTCCCGGCGCGATGTATTACGCTGTCTACATTTATATCCCAACCGGATTTCTCCTTATGAAGAAAATCAAGAAATATTTGATGAAATTTATAATTGCCCTGGTTATCCAATGAAATGAATCCATTCTCACGGCTGAGCTCATCTAGTTTTTCTATAGCGGTGATATCTTCCAGAATGTAAGCCGCTTGCTCCGCCGTAACAATATTGAACAGAGCAAGCTTAAAAAGCATTATCTTAGTTTCAGTATTATATTTATCAAAAAAGGACGATTTCAGCATTTTATTAACTGAGTTATGATATTCCAAATTATAATTGTGTGCAAAATTGGTCACCATCAAATACACAACCGCAATCCATCCACATGAAGCAGCACATATTTTTTGCTTTATCCGATCATCACCTTTAAATTTAACCAACTCGAAATAGAGCTTAATCTCGTCCTCGGTAAAAGAAAGATCCGAAGTTTGAATGAACAAACAAATTCCCTTCATAGTGAGTTCCTCGATATCCACCTGAGGAATCCCCCTGCTAATAATGACGATATGCAGCCATGGAATTTTTGCCAGGGCCAGCCTTTTTAAAAATAAATCGATTTGTTCATTCTCAACCAAGTGGTAATCGTCAATGACTACAACTGTATCCTGCTTCATTTCAAAGTCTTGAATGAAATCAATCATTCTTGATATCTCTATACTGTTTTGGGGAAAGCCACGCTCCGCAAATATATTGGCAATATCAGGAAAGTGCTTATAAAATTCTTTTACGACTAAATACCAGAAGTATTCACTTGCGGTAATCATGACCGATTCTGACATAGTTGTCCAGATATAGGGTGACCGGCAATTTGTCAAGAAAGTCCTTACAGCAGTAGTTTTACCGTAACCAATAGGTGCGGACACGATGGTAAGAGGATATTGTAACAAACCATGCAATTTTTCATCGACACGTTCTCGCTTGAGTACTTTTAGTGCTGGTTCATTTTCACGCATTACATATCCTTCCTAAAAAACCGGACTTTACAAAATTGAAATATCATTCTCCTCAAAATTTTTGAAATGATGGCTAGCGCCTATACAGTTTTTTAGCAAGTAATGTGCCATTTCAGTTACATCGGCACTTTAGATCTAAAATGTAATATCCTGCAAGTGATAAGAACCGCCGAGGGGGTCTTGCTACAAATCTGATTGAGGAAATACGAAGCTATATATCCCGGGTTTTTACCTGTCAATCCGGCCCGATTATCGAATTTCTTTATTACCGGGTCGGCTGTACAATATCCCGGACACCATCCTACAATCAGGACATGATATAAAATGTTGTAGTATCGCTCAGAAAATATCACAAAATCTGGAGAAAACCAGCCTTGATTCGTCTCGGCAGTTTCGGTTAATTGGGCTGGATAACTGATATCCCGCTACCCGGCAGAGCAGGCAGTTCGTGATGAAAGAGCCAAAGAAAAAAGCATCTTTCCTGGCAAATGATGCTCTTCAAAAAATGCTTTTATGACTGCAGAATAAGGTTTTTATCGCGGGCCGCAAACTATTTGCCGGCCATTTTGTTCAATATTATTATTTTGCTGGTGGCGGTGGCGATCAACCGCTTAGAGGAATCAAAGGACTCCCCCCATAGGCTAATGATACTTTTACCCTTGGATTTTAAATAAACTTTGACGGTTAAGGTATCCTCTGCAAAAATTGGCCGGTGGTAGCTTACATTGAGATCTAAGCTGGTGATCTCAAATTTGCCGGTTTCCAAGATAGTCAGGGCGCCAAAGGCATTATCAAAAGCGGCCGAGATAAAACCGCCCTGCATACACTTCCATGGATTCAAATAAATGTCCATTACCGGGAAATCGTATGTGATGCTTTCATTTTCAATATGCTCTACGAAATTCGGTTGCATCAGTTTGGCGCAGGGGTTGGCCACATCCTTTAACCGATCCTGTAAAGGGCTCTTGTCGGTATGTCTGGTCAAAATAATTCACTCACTTCCCAATAAATTCGCATAAAGGTTGCCATCCCACCACAGCCGGTCCGCTCTCAGAATTAAACAGTAACCGTGTGTCCGCGTTGGGTTAAGAACCCCTGAAATAGGAGTTCCTATTCAAGGAAACCTATTTTAGGGGTTCCAAAGGTAATTGTAGAATAAAACAGAACTGATTTAATTGCCGAGTATGGTTACCGCAGCCAAACTATAGGAAGGAATTCCTCCCATGTTATGGGTGATGCCCAGTTTGGCGTTTTGGATCTGTCTTGGGCCGGCTTTACCCTGTAACTGCTTGTAAACTTCATAAATCATGCGCAGTCCGCTGGCGCCGGTCGGGTGGCCAAAGCATTTCAATCCGCCGTCGGGCTGGCAGGGAATCTGTCCGTTTAGATCGTAAAATCCGGATTCAACATCTTCCCGGGCTCTCCCCCGGGGAGAAATCTGCAGGTCTTCGTAAGCGGTAAGCTCAGTGATGGAGAAGCAGTCGTGGACTTCCATCATGCTGATTTCTTGGCGGGGATTCTTGATTTCGGCTTCTTCGTAAGCCTTGATTCCCGCCCGGTAAGTCGACTCTACATGAGCACCGTCCCAGGTATTAAAGGCTGATTCCTCACCAGAGGTGGCCGCGATTTGCATCGCCTTGATATAAATCGGGTCTTTTCTGAGTTTTCTGGCTATTTCAGGGGTTGTGACAATAGCACAGGCTGCCCCGTCACTCACCCCGCAACAGTCAAACAGTCCCAACGGAGATGCAATGATGGGAGCCTTTAATACATCTTCAATGGTTATTTCTTTTCTGAGGTGGGCCTTGGGATTCAACATACCGTTATGATGGCTTTTCACCGATATATGGGCCAGAATCCGTTTGCCTTCTTCAGGATCGATGCCATATCTGGCGAAATAACCGTTGGCCATCTGGGCGAATTCGCCCGGAGCAGTTGAATTCGGACCGATCAGTCTTCTGACTGTACCCATCTGTCCGGGAGGAAGCCCGCCAAAACCAGTGTCTTTCAACTTTTCCACACCCAGTGCCAGAGCTATGTCGTAGGCTCCGGAGGCAACTGCATAACATGCCCCGCGAAATGCTTCAGTACCGGTAGCGCAGTAATTCTCGGTCCTGGTTACAGGGGTATAAGGCATTTTTAAGGTTGAATTCAAAATGATGGCGCTTTTGCCCAGCGAGGTTTCATCAACACTGCAGCCCATCCAGGCCGCGTTAATATCCTTCTTCTCAATGCCGGAGTCTTCCAGAGCTTCTAAGAAACAATCCAATATCAAGTCATCAGCACTTTTATCAAAACGTTCGCCGAATTTGGTACAACCCATACCAATAATAGCAACTTTATCTTTTATACCACTCATTATTTAACCTCCCTAATGATGTGTTTTATCACCGCGTTAACTTAGGCTTCTACCGCAGGAACCGCCTTCCAGTAATAGAAGTGAATAGAGCGATTGGCATCGTAGTATTTTCTTCTAAAGGTCATGGTTACAGACATGCCCACTGATAATTGTTTGGGATCACAGTCGGTCAGGTCTAACTGATGCCTGCCGCCGCCTTCAAATTCAACAATGGCGTAACTCTGGGGAGGATTGGGCGTAAATGCAAGATTATCGGAGGTATAGGAGATCACTGTGCCCTTCTTGTCTGCAAATCGATATAATTCCATCTGGTCGACAGCTTCACAGGCAGGATTTACACAAACTCTTGATACCGGATACTGAACCGTTCCACACTTCAGGCATTTGGACCCGGACAAACTTAAAATGGAGTCGCGCAACCGCCAAGTCTGCGATAACTGGGTGGGAGGAACATGCTCACCGCGAATGCCTGTTTCCACCGGCAAAATATCACGGAATACCAGGTATTGAATATAGTTGGTCAAATCGGCTTTGATATTGAGGTAGCCTTTTACCCCTTTAACATGTTTGATGTCGTTGATTTTGTCGGTAACCTGGAAATACAGTGCATCACAGCCGTTCCCGAAGCTGGCCACCAATATCTTATCGCCCGGTTTGGCTTCCTGCAGAACATTGACAAACATCATCAGCGAATAAGCAGAACCGGTGCTGCCTACGACGGCCTGCAGATCATCGGCTATTTGACTTGGATCCATACCCAGCTTCTTGGCCATTGCGGCTACATCCCGGCTGTTGGGGCAGGGGTAAATAACTTTGCTGAAGTCTTTGATATCAAGATTATACTTTTTAAGCAGACCCGAGATAACTTCGGGGATCATTTTAAAATAGCCCTCATCCCGGACCCATCTCGGTTCCCAGGTCTTGCCAAAGCGGTCTTTTTCATCGCGGCGGATATCCACAAAGTCATAACTTACGGAATAAGAGCCTTCAAAGGAAGCCACAACGTCTTTGTCACTCACCAGGAAGGCTGCTGAGCCATCGCCAAAAGCTGATTCTTCAGGGCTGGCCGGCTTGCCCAGGCGCATATCGGAAGCAGTGACCAGGGCCTCTTTTGCGCTCTGTGCCTTCACTGCATCCAGGGCGGCGATAAGAGCTGCGGTTCCAGACTTAAGCGCGCCGGCAACATCGGCAGTACGGACAGCATCGCCCAGCCCCAGGGCTGTGGAAACAATACCTGCGTTTTGTCTTTCCTTATAAGGCAAGGTGCTTGAAGCCAGGTATAAAGCATCAATATCGGTTTTGTCCAGATTGCCCATGCAATCCATACCGGCAGCCACAGCCATAGTAATGGCATCTTCATCGAAGTTGGCTACAGATCTTTCGCCTTTACCGCCAACCGGGCTAAACCATCCTATCGCCTGGGCGATAACTTTGCGGTTCATGCGGTAACGGGGAATATAAGCACCAAATGATTTAATACCTATCATATTTCTTTCAGACTCCTTGTTTATAATATTTAGGTTTTTAGGATACCTATAAACCTGATAATACCGGGATTTATCCCTAATACTCAGACCATTCGTGGCCGGTCTGAAATTTAGCCCGCCACCCCTTTTTATGGGTATAAAACAATCATTTCGATCCGGCATTGCTTGAGAAATTACTAACAAGCATCAGTCCCAGAAGGGAATATGACCACGTCATATTCCCTTCCAGTAATAATTAAATGTACTTAGATCTTAACGTCGTTCCAAACCGGGAATTTGGGCAGACTTGCAAAGTCTTCACGGATCGGGCCGTCTTCGGTAATATGAGCGCATCTCCGGGCTGCTGCTTTATGGCCTTCCCAATCGGCCAGGGCGTAGAACATCAATTTCTGGGCATATAATGAGCCTTCGGCATGGATGGTTCCGCTCACCCGGAAGCCGTCTGTCAATTCCCGGGCCAGGTATAATGCTTTCATTCGGGCTATACCGGAACTTCCAGCTTTTCCGGCCATGTATTTATCCAGCAACCCTCTGGTTTCAGAATTGTAGAGGTCTTTCGGTGACGGGATTGTGGAAAGAATCCCTCCGGCAATGTCATGCAGTATTTTTATAGCCGCATGATAGTTGTCGGCAAAGAAGAACTTGGTGCAATTTGAATACATCGGGTTCGGATATACCATTCCGGAATATTCATCGCGAATAGGGTTCTGGCCGGCACAATGGCCCAAAGCTTGAGAAGTCTCGGCATAGAATGACAGCCAGGACAGCTTGTCTTTAATATGAGAGGCATTTTCCAGCCCCATATATTCAGACAGCAATTTGGCGGTTCCCAATATGATTTCCAAGTCCGCAATCTTATAAGAGTCGCCGCTCAGTCTGTGGAAGTTGGTAAACATGGCGGTATATTCAATGGCATATTCGTATTCGCCTTTCAGGAATACTCTTTCCATGGGAATGAATACGTTGTCAAATACAACGATGGCGTCGGCTCCATAACGGCTCCCATAAATGGGGTGTTCAATCAAGTCTAAATTGGTGGCGTCATGCTTGGCCTGAATCAGTTTGATGCCTTTGGTGCCAGGCGAAATGGCAAAGGCCACCGCATAAGCTTTATCTTTTTCCGTCATGTTGCGGCAGGGCAGAACCACCAGCTCATTGGTAAACGGGGCATAAGTGATATGATTCTTGGCTCCGCTTACCACGATTCCGTCCGGCCTTTCCTCCACGATGTGAACGTAAGAGTCCGGATTGGACTGTTGGTGAGGTCTTAAATGACGATCACCTTTTACGTCGGTCATGCACATAACCAGTGATGAGTCATTGGCTTTCAAGGATTTTCTGAATAGTTCCACGCGCTCCGAGTAATTGGTGCCCAGTTCAGCATCGATTCTATGGCTGACAGATGTCAAGGCATGCAGTGAATCAACCCCGGCGAATTTAGCTCCGCCCGGCAGTCCGACACAGACGCGGGAAAGAGTCTTGATCAGTTCAGCTCTTCTCATCAAGTCTTCTGAAGAGGTGGGGGGCTTAAAAGTAAAGGCATAAGGTGTGCCATCATCATCTATTTCGTTAAACAGATCATAGTATTCGGGCATCTGCGCCACCCTGTAATCCATAGCACAGAGTTCTATACCGGACTTGAGAATCGGGTCCTCAAACATAGTCGTGCCATTATACTTTTTGCCGTCAAAATATACTACTCTTTCATCTTTAAGACTTTCCATGTATTCTTCAGCAGTTCTAATTGCCATCTTGTTTCCTCCTTGCCTGAATAATTACAGCATTATTTTTATTTTGAGTTGAGTACAGAAATAAAGCGGATGTTCAATATTCATGTATGTCATAAATAATTAAACCTAAAAACACCCCCCGTTAAATGAAGTGCATCACCCTTCACATATCATCTAATTGCTTTTGAGGCTGCCGTGAGCATGGAACAAACCATATATTCACGTATTAATGCAATATTCATACCATGTTTTTCAACACGCTCAGCCCGGGGGCATATTTAGGCAAAAACCTGCATTTGGCGCTGAATGACAGCCGGGTTGCTTGAGAATTATTATTGCCGCCAGCTCTTTAAGGCGGGATGGAGATAGTCCGGGATGTAATTTAGAAATTCCGCGGGCCATATCTGCTGTCTCATGGAGCAGCCGTTCGGACACTGTACGCCATACCGGACGAATTTTCAGCCATCGCATCCGCCATGATTTTCAAGGTCTGTACCCTGTGTTCTTAGCTTGTACCCGTCTCCAAAAAAATTCCGTACCGCTACCTAAATAGCGGTACGGAATTTCATGATTTTGACTGGCCGGCGATACGGCCCCATATCGGGTATGTTCAAGCCTGTCCGGCTTACTTTGCCGGCATATCATCAGTCATGACACTTGTCTTGACTTTACCGCGATAGAATTACAACATTGCTGATACCAGGCGCGCCGTAAACCTGAGTTAAGGCAGTCTTGGGCTGCTTGGGCATCTGATGAAGACCGGCTTCGCCGCGCATCTGCAGGCAAACCTCATATACCTGTCTTAAGGCAGAGGCGCCAATGGGCTCACCGTTGGCAATAAGTCCACCATCGGTGTTTATCGGCAAGCGGCCGGTAATTTTGGTTTCACCATCCTGGATCATTTTGGTCTGCTCCCCGTCTTTGCAAAGGCCGGTTTCAGCCATATGCATGATCTCATGGGCAGACTCGGTATCCTGGAGCTGAGCCACTTCTATTTCATCAGGGCCGATGCCCGCCATTTCATAGGCTGCCTGAGAGGCCAGTACTACAGGTGTGGGGGCATCTTCCAAAGGCTTCGCGGGGGTAAACACTTCCAGAGATCCAAAGGCTCTGGTACGCAGGGCAATACCTTTGATATAAATCGGCTTGCTGGTATATCGTTTGGCTATGCTTGCTTTACAGAGCACTACCGCAGCCGCCCCTTCTCCCGGCGAACATAGCATGTACTGGCGCAGGGGATTCGACAGCATGGTTGAGTTTTTGATAGCCTCGTAATTCAGGCCGTCACGGCGCCAGGCTTTGGGGTTGAGAGTTCCATTGTGATAGTTTTTCTCCGCGACGCGAATGAGGCTGTCTTCTGTGATATCATAGTCATGCATATAGCGTTGGGCCTTCATGGCGAAAAATTGCACTGTAGCCAGAAAACCAACATCTTGATACCATTGTTTCAAACCATAGTCCTGAACCGTGGTTAAGAACATTCCTCTGGGATGCTTGTCAAATCCAACCGCCAGGGCTATATCAGCTATTCCCGATTTGATTGCCATACAGGCTGCTCCCAAAGAGCTGCCGCCGGTTGCGCATCCGTTATATAAGTTGTTAAAGGGCACTCCGTTGGGTCCGAGCTTGCCGCACAGTTGATCGGCTCTGCCGCCGTCCCTGGTGCCGCCGGCTGCATACTGAACATCTTTCCATTCAATGCCGGCATCCTGCAATGCTTCCCGAATCGATTCAAGGCCCATATCTAAAGCGGTTTTATCTCCAAATCTTCCAAATGGGTGTTGGGCTATGCCTATAACTGCTACACCTTCCAAATCATTTACCTCCCTTAAACATATGCTTGTTTCACATGTGTATTATTGATCCTTTTCAATCACAAACTGGCTCAATGACTGCAGCAGACGGTCTTTACACAGGTTTGAAAGCATAGATCATGGTTTCAGTTCCATCCGGCTCAACCCGGAAGGGCACTATTACCATCTCCATATCCATTCCAATTTTTAATTCGGATGCATCATTGACCAGCAGACGTGACTCCACTCTTACCTGACCCGGCAATTCAACATAGCCTATAAAGTACTCTTTAAAATCCTTGGGATCTTTGTAGTCGTTAAGGCCTTTGGTCCAATAATTCTGTGAAGTCCAGGTCCACAGGGTTCCCTTGGTTTTCAGTTCAATGTCTTTCAGACTCGTGCCGCCGCACTTGGGGCAAGCGGTATTTATCGGAAAAATAACATTGCCGCAATCATTACACTCATTCGCCTTCAACTTGGGTTCAGCGGCCGGCCATGTAAAAAGGTCAGCATCAATAGGGACTTGTTTTTGCATTTTACCGTCTCCTTTCTGGGTTCGAAGTTAAAATCTTGGCTTCATTTTATAGTTGTTAATATAAGCTTCAATATCTTCCACGCCGGAGGCAAACCTGACTCCTTAATAGTCGAATATGGCGTTATCGAAATCCACTTCGGTGGAGTCTGAACTCACAATCATGCTGGCAGTACTGATGATTGCGGGTACGATATTCTTTACATAGTACCTGGTTGCCACCACTTTACCGTTGTAGTAATTGTAATCATAATGGTCTTGGCCATTTTCTTTAGCTTTCTTAGCAGCCAGCAGAGCCTGGTCGAGCAATAGGCGCCCGGCAAACAACTGTGCGGTTGCGGTCAGAATCTTGCAAGCATAGAAGGAAAGGGTGTCCTGATTCTTTTCCAGGTCGGTTTGCCACTCTTTGACTTTTTCCACAATACCGCGATAGGCCTTATAGGCTTCGTCCATGATGGCAAATTCGCGGGCAAATACTTGTGATGATTGGTTGTTTTCGATAAAGGCAGCTATTTCGTCGAGGGCTTTCTGGAATGGCACCCCCTTGCCCATAGTCATCTTCCGGGAGATCAAATCCCAGGACTGAATGTAATTGGTACCCTCAAGTATGCTGGTGATTTTGCAGTCTCTGGCAATGTGAGCCACCGGGTATTCTTCACTGTAGCCATACCCGCCATAAACCTGAATAGCATCGGCAGCTACATTCCAAACCTCGTCAGTGCAATATGCTTTGGCCAGCGGAACCAGTATGGCCAGATTGTCAGCCGCGGCTTTCCTGACTTCGGGATCGGCATGATGTTTACTGATATCCACAAAGTAATTGCCTTTGTAAACCAGAGCGCGGCCGGCTTCAGCTATGGCCTTGCCGTTCAAAAGTTTCCTTCTGATGTCGGCATGTTCAATGATGCGAACCCGTTCGCCTTTGCTGTTGTAGCCCTGAACCCTCTCCGCCGCATAATCCCTGGCATTATAGGTGGCATTGGCTGATAAGGCGGTGGACCACAGGCCGTTGCCCAGGCGGGATGAATTGACCAGATTGAATATGATCTTCATGCCGTCGCCTCTGCCGCCGTTCTGCAGCGGGTCGATGCCCACTCTCCAGCCCCGGCAGCCGTCATTGTCGCCATAGCTTAAAGCGCAGGTAGGCTGACCATGCAGACCCATTTTATGTTCCACCGAAGTTACCGCAAAATCATTGGGCTCCATAGTGCCGTCTTCATTAACCCAGATTTCCGGCAGCATAAACAAGGAAACACCGGGTGTACCGGGCAGTGCGCCTTCCACTCTGGCCAGACACATTATGATATTATTCTCAGTCAAGGGGTGGCCGGCGCAGGAAATGAATATTTTTTGACCTTTTAATTTATAGATGTCCGGGTCATCGGTCGGATAAGCCCTGGTCAGCAAATCGCCGACATCGGATCCGGCGCCGGGTTCGGACAGGCCCATACCTCCGCTCCATTTTCCAGTCAGAAGATTGGGCAGGAATATCTTTTTGGTTCTCTCACTGCCAAAGCGGGCAATTATATCGGTTACCTTGGAGGACAGGGAAAAATACATCTGAAAATCGCAGTTGGCGGCCTGGAACATCTCACGGCAGGCCGAGTACAGGGTTTCCGGCAAGGTTACGGCTTCCGGATCGGGGTCCGCATTGGAATTGCCCCAGCCATTGGCCTGTATCATGTCCCACAGAGCCTGATAGGAAGGCGGTACGATTACTTTGCCGTCAACCAGTTTGGCCGGGTTTTTGTCAGCATCTTCATAAGCAGGCTCCAAAGCCTCTTTAGCCATTTTGCGAGCCGTATTTAAGAGCGGCTTGATTTCGTCTTTGGTATAAGCGCTGTACTTCTCGCAAGCAAAAATATCTTCGATAGGCAGCCACTCTTCAAGTATGAATTCTAGATCTCTGGTGTTTTTATACGCAAAATTTGAACCCATTTATTTCATCCTTTCCGATACTATGAATATTTTCGTCCTCCGCTCATGGCAAATTCCAACGATACTATCGATCTCAACCGGGTTATCTAAAAATAATATGTGTTCTAGCATATATCCCCGATATTCGTGGTCAGCCTTAATCCAAACAACGCCCGGCAAAATCAAGTACAGTTAAAACCCTGTCAACCACTCCCTTCAATTTTCCGGGAATTTTATCTTTCATAACCGTTTCCCATGCTATATTGCCACTTACAGGACGTATCAATCATACTGACCATACTGACAATGATATAATCCATGTATTAATTAGGTATTAATCAACTCTAAAACCCTAACCCAGCTATATAACGGCTTTATTCATAGTTTTGTGCTGTGAAGTTTCAGAAGGTTTACGTTTCTCGAAAAATGCCTTTCTTCCTTCAATATGCTCGCTCCCGAATATACACAGCCCCTGAGTCCTGGCTTCCGCAATTATGGTACCGTCAAGGCCTAATTGTCCTGCTAGCTCTAGATTCACTTTAGCCAAGGCCATGGCTTTCGGAGCATTTTTAGCTAATTCATCGGCAATTGCCATGGTTTCTTCAACGACCTTGTCCGCAGGGAATACATTATTAACCAGACCTATGCGAAGTGCCTCGGCGGCATCTATTATTCTTCCGGTTAAAGTCAGTTCTTTGGCCTTCTGGAGGCCAACCAGTCTGGTTAAGAGGTAACTGACACCGCAATCCGGCACTAATCCAACCTTTAGGAAAGCCATCGAAAATTTTGCCTTTTCTCCCGCGTAAATCAGGTCACAGGCAGTTGCCAGGCTCAGCCCAGCTCCCATAGCGTAACCTTCAACTAAAGCAATGGTTACTTTGCTCAATCCGTCAATGAATTGCATTATCTGAGCAACTTCTTCAATATACTCATTGCCTTCGATGGGGGTTTTCAGCGCTCCTAGTTCGGCAAGATCTCCGCCGGTAGAGAAACTGCGTTCTGTTCCCTTAATAACAATCACATTAACATCGCTTTCATTTGCTTGGTGCAATTTATCGATCAAGGCAACCCTGACCGGCAAACAAAGACTATTTAAAGTTGTAGGATAATTGATTTCAATAATTCCTACCTTCTCTTTCTGTTCAAAAGTTACAATGGACAAGTGCTTCACCTCCGTAAATTCCTGAATCAGTTGCAAAATATAAACTAATAATCTAAAAGCTCACCAAAAAGGTTAAGCAAGACTTATTTGTGACTACCGCATAAGATTGGATGGTCACAGCGTCTACCTCAATCTTCACCTCCATTTAGGACTACTGGTTAATATTTGACCGACAATATTGCAATTTGTATGCCAACTCGGCGGGAGAGAACCACAGGCCCGGGAAGATATTTTTCCAGGTGTTGACAGCATATTTAAAACGGCTATATGGAAGCTTTTGAGTCCATTTACTGCTGTTTTCAAAGGACCACGGAGGCGAAATCTCCTCTTTAGAGCGCATAATCCGGGCCCGGGCCAACCCGCCCGGTTAAGGGCTATTCCGGGTGATTAGCCGGATCTCAGCAAAAAGAAGAAATAAAATAGGGCACTCTGCCCTACTTCATAAGCTGTTGGCCATTTAGGAAGAATATGTTTATCCTTAATATTCCTTCTGTTCTTCTGGGCTTAATTTTACCCGGTCGAATCATCAAGAAGGATGACTTCGATCCAGCCCGGTTTGAAGCCATCGGTTTTGGTCCGGGCGAGGGGCGCTTGGAGATTTCGCCAGGCAGTGGAAACCGATGGGGAAGATGAAGTTTGGCTTTAGTTAAAAAGGCATAGCAAGTGATAATCCGGCCAAGGTTCCTATAGCGCAACAGTCCGGTTTATGCCTGAATGTAGAGAACCATGTCAAGATATTGATCTAAGTATTGACCGGGATACGGTTATGAAATGCAATTTCCAAACAAAACGTCCGATATTTTGGAAGTTGTCCGATTTAAGACACATCGCCCGGTGGTTAATTTTCAGCCCAACCAACTATTACCGAAGCAAAACTATAATTAAGCTGAACCGGGATAGTCTTTTTACGGACAGCAATGCCAAATCGTGATGGCATAATAATTGCAATAAAAAGAAAGGGAGCTTGGCTCGAGAGAATGGGCGCAGGTTGTAGAAGCATAAGCAGATACAAATTATCGTCCGGATATAAAGGGATTGTTAACAATTAATGCTTATTCAATAATTACTAAGGAGGGATAGTCATGATTCCGGAAGTAGCTATGAAGTTCCAAGGCAAAGTAGCAACGCCTATGATTCTGGAAGTGGAAAAAGGGGCAATAAAGAAATATGCCGATGCTGTCGGGGACGAGAACGGTCTTTTCTGGGATGAGGAGTATGGCAGAAATAGCCGTTACGGTTCAATCGTGGCTCCGCCAGGCTTTTTTGGCTGGCCTTTAAAATGGAAAGGCACTTTTGTCTTAATGACGGAGCTGAGGAATGAGTTTATGAAAGCTCTGGCGGCTGAAGGCTATATCCGCTTTTTGGATGCCGGAATAGAGTATGAATTTATCAGCCCCATCCGGGCAGGAGATACCCTAACCGCATCCCTGGAAATCGAAAGTGTCACTGGTCAAGAAACCAAGGCTGGAACACGCATCGTCTGTGTAAATAAGACTTCATATTATAACCAGTTTGGAGCCTTGGTAGCGATTGCTCGTCAAACCTCTTTCTTGAGCAGAACTTAAATGGAAGGTGAGATTTATGGCCAGAAATCTTTTATATTGGGAAGACGTAGAAGTTGGTTCCGAGCTGCCCGCTTTGGCGAAAACCGCTACAACATTAATGCTGGTGAAATGGGCTGCCGCTTCAGCGGATTTTAACCCGCTTCATTTTGATCTTCCTTTTGCAGAGTCGCAGGGTATAGGAAGACCAATAGTTCACGGGCAGCTTAAGCGTGCCTGGCTGGTTCAATTGTTAACGGATTGGATCGGCGAGGAGGGATGGTTGAAGAAGTTTTCCTGTCAGTTCCGCGGCATGGATTATCCTATCAATATGAAATCTATTTCGGAACCTGCAGAAGACAAAGTCACCCACTGGTGTAAGGGCAAGGTAGTAAACAAAAGCGTGGAAAACGGTGAATATTTGGTGGAATGTGAAATATGGGTTGAAGATGAAACCGGCAAACCGACCACACCCGGAACGGCCACAGTGGTCCTCCCTTCAAGAGCGGGTTGATGGAAGCGGAGTTGCCAGCAGTATCTTGCCGTCCCGTAAAAAGGCACTCTACCGGCTGTCAAACTTTGTAGCAGCCGATTGCAAAAACCTCCCGGCGGTTTGCGAATAAAACTGCCGGGAGGTTTTTATCATGATTAAAAAGGCAGCTATCCGGATAATAGAGAAGTAAAGACGGTCCGGCGGTTGTGCTGCCATTCAGTGCTGTTGAGGCGGAAAGAAATTTACATATGGAGAGCAAGCAGGCTAGTATTGCTCCTTACGGAAATAATAAATGCCTTCTTCAAAGCTCATCCTCACTTGACCCTTTAACACCAGGTAATGGAGATGAGCCATAGCCTCGGCGGCGGCATGTATTTTCTGGTTTATGGGGAAATCATCCCAGCGCCGGTAGGATAAGTCCCATCTCATTCTTTTGGCAACTTGAGCGGCGCTCATTTTTTGGCTTCCCACAATACCCAGGATATCCTCAATACGCCGGGCATGATGTTGTTTAATTTCTTCAACCCGACCCCGAAGGTCATAGATTAAAACCCGGTGAGCCGGCAGTACCAGATGGACATCCAAAGCCGCGATTTTTTCCAGACTAAGCAGGTACTCTTTCAATGCATCGCGGTCCAAAACCCACAGGCCAATATTGGGGGTGATTTTTGCCAAAACGTGATCCCCCGAAATGAGGATTTTTTGATCGGGTTCATAAAGGCACATATGCCCCTGGGTGTGTCCCGGTGTCTCCAGGCATTGAAAGTGATACCCGCCGACATCAATGCGGTCTCCTTCATGCAGCATAGTAAATTTCACCAATCCGGTACTGGCGTATTTTACCACGGCTTCCTCCTCCGGGAGGTTGGGAGTGCCATCCGCCAACAGACCGCTGTGATACAGATGGTTTACATTCCTGGTGTGAAAAATGTTCGTCTTATAATTGGCATTAACCATCTGGGCATCAGATTCGCTCATCCACACGGTGTTGGTGGGCGTAGACAGGTATCCGATCAAACCAATATGATCAGAATGGTAATGGGTAATGAACAGGTCGGTATTATCCATACTGACGCCTAATTCCGTTAAGGCTTGAGCCATTGCCAACCAGCAGACATCCAGGTTAAAGCCGGTATCTATCAACAGATTTCTTTCTTTGCCGCGGATAAAGTATGAATTGAGCACCCTGAGCGGATTGTTGGGCAAAGGTATTTCGATTCGATAAAGATTAGGAAGTACTTCTTCAATCATTCTTGTTTGGTCCCTTCTTATGGAGTGCTTGAATACTTTTTCCCGTTTTCCAAAACGTATTAAGTAAATATCTCTTTAAAGGCATTTCAAGCCTCACAAATATACGCCTCCCACCCAGCCTTGTCAATATCATTGTTGTTATGGAAAGTGGCTGCTATCCTGTGGATAGCAGCCTGCTGAAACATTTAAGTATTTACCTTATGGGGGGCTTGGTCTTAGGCTTAGCAGTAATCTGCTTTTTTACCATTCAAGCCGCCGCAGATGTCAGCAAAAACTCGCTGCAAGCTTTGGTTGCCATTGATAGTCTTTAACGACCCCCGGTGGAGATAGTACGCCACCAGAGGCTCGGTCTGCTGAGCATACACCGCCAGGCGATTGTTCACGGTTTCTTCGCTGTCATCGCTGCGCTGGTATAAGGCCCCGCCGCACTGATCACATGTATCCGCCTGTTTAGGTGGATTGAACCGGGTGTGATAGGTGGCTCCGCATTGCTTGCAGATCCTGCGCCCGGTCATGCGCGGCATCAGAACATCATCCGGCACTTCGATGTTGATCACTGCATCAAGACTGAGGTTTAAGCCCGCAAGTATCTGCTCTAAGGCATCTGCCTGAGGAACGGTGCGGGGAAAGCCATCTAACAGAAAGCCTCGCTCGCAGTCGGGCTCAGCCAGGCGTTCCCTGACTATGGCGATAGTCAGTTCGTCAGGCACCAGCTGTCCCGCATCCATTACCGCTTTGGCCTTTAATCCCAGTTCGCTACCCTGCTTGATAGCCGCCCGGAACATATCCCCGGTGGAGATATGAGGTATCTCAAATTGTTTGACCAGCTTTTCCGCCTGGGTTCCTTTCCCGGCCCCAGGAGGTCCCAAAAGAATAATGTTCATTGCCTTTCATCTCCCTTTGTTATTCCTTTACCGGGATTCTCATTCCATAGAAGGAGCGCCATACGAAATACAGTGCCACCAGGAGGAACACGATGCC